>NZ_JBHZGL010000006.1:0-252463 GCF_051900415.1 Frateuria sp. GZRR35 | reverse complement strand
CGGCCTGTCCGCCGGAACGCCTGGCCTACATGCTGGAGGACGCCAAGCCGGTGGCGGTGCTGACCCAGCAGAGCGTGCGCGAGCGCATTCCGCAAGGTGACTTCGCGCGGGTTTCGGTGGATGAGGGCGACACGGCCCTGGCCGCGCAGCCGGCGGACAACCCCGCGCGGCAAAACGTGCCGGAACAGCTGGCCTACATCATCTACACCTCCGGTTCGACTGGCCGTCCCAAGGGCGTGCAGGTGGAGCACCGCCAGGTCGTGCGCCTGTTCGAAGCGTCACGCGGCTGGTTCGATTTCGGCCCGGACGAAGTGTGGACGCTGTTCCATTCCTGCGCGTTCGACTTCTCGGTCTGGGAAATGTGGGGCGCGCTGCTGCACGGCGGTTGTCTGGTGGTGGTGCCTTACTGGGTCAGCCGCTCACCGGAGGACTATCACGCGCTGCTGTTGCGCGAGCGGGTGACGTTCCTCAACCAGACGCCGACGGCGTTCCGCAGCCTGCTGCGGGTGGATGCGCAGTCGCCGCAGCGGTTGTCGGTGCGGCAGGTGGCGCTGGGCGGCGAGGCGCTGGACCCGGCCAGTCTGCGGCCATGGTTCGCGCGCTATGGCGACCATTCGCGCGTGGTGAACATGTACGGACCCACCGAGACGACCGTGGCCGCAACCTTCCATCGGATCGCCGAATCGGAGCTCGATGGTCCGCGCGGGAGCGTGATCGGTCGGCCGTTGGCAGACCTGTCGGTCAAGGTAGTCGACGCCCACGGCCACGCCGCCCCGCTGGGCGTGCCCGGCGAGCTGTGGATCGGCGGTCCAGGTGTCACGCGCGGCTACCTGCAGCGCCCGCCACTGACGGCGGAACGTTTCGTCGCCGGCGACCACGAACCGGGAAGGCGCTGGTATCGCTCGGGCGACCTGGTGCGCAGGTTGCCCGGGGGCGACCTGGAATACCTGGGACGCATCGATCAACAGGTAAAGATTCGCGGCTTCCGCATCGAGCTGGGCGAGATCGAAACAGCACTCGGTGAACTGGCGGGCGTGCGCGAGGTCAGCGTGCAGGTCGTCACGCTCGACGGGGACGATAAGCGCCTGGTGGCTTATGTGGTGACCGCCGGCCCCATGGATGAAGGCGCGTTGCGGGCCGGTCTGCGCGACCGATTGCCCGAATACATGGTGCCGGCGCATTTCGTGCGTATGGATGCGTTGCCGATGACCGCCAACGGAAAGCTCGACCGCCGTGCACTGCCGCCGGTGGACGTAGCCGACGCATCGCACGCGCGCTACGTGGAACCGGCCACCGCGGTGGAACGGTCGCTGGCGGAGGTCTGGGCACGCGTATTGGGTCGCGAGGCGCCGATCGGCCTGCACGACAACTTCTTCGAACTGGGTGGTCACTCGTTGATGGTGATGCGACTGACCACCGGCGTGCGAGAGGCCCTCGGCCATATGCTCTCGCCACGCGAGATCTTCGCTGCGCCCACCCTCGGCGCGATGGCGCGCGCGATCGCCGGACCATCAGAATCGACGTGGTCGCCAGTCGTCACAGTGCAGCCGGGCGCGCCCGGTACGGTACCGCTGTTCGTGGTGCACCCGATCGAGGGCACCGTTTACTTCTGCGCCGAATTGGCCCGCGCGCTCGGGCCGCGGCAAGCCGTCCACGCGCTCCAGGCTTTTGGTCTTGAGCCCGAGCAAGCGCCGTGCGACGACCTCGAGCGCATGGCCGCCACCTACATGGCATCCATGCGGCAGGTGCAGCCGCGAGGCCCCTATTACCTGGGCGGCTATTCCATGGGAGGAACCGTTGCGCTGGAGGTCGCGCGCCAGTTGCGAGCCGCAGGAGAAGAGGTGGCTTTCGTGGGCCTTTTCGATGCCTATCCGGCTTCCATCGGCGCACCGCGTGGCCGTGCCGAGCTCGTGGCGGGTTTGTGGGGCAAGGCCTTGGGCTTCGACATCGCCGATATCGCCGGGCTGGACGAAGAGGACTGCGTGTCTCTCGTGCTGGCAAAGGGCATCGCCAACCATGCGTTGCCCGAAGGGTATGGACGTCAGGATGCGCTGCGGCAGATCCGCGTACTGGAGGCAAACCTGCGCGCCTATGCCAGCCACACACCGAAGCCTTATGTGGGCGAAGTCGCGCTCCTCGCCGCCTCGGACAACGCCAGGCCGGTGACCGCTTGCGACTGGGAGCATGCGGTGCATGGCCGGGTCATTGTCGAGGAGGTACCGGGTGATCACTTCGGCATGCTTGCGCAGCCCCACGTCGCGGTGTTGGCGGAGGCGTTGCGCAAGCACCTGGACCGGCCCGCAGGGCAAGGGGACCGGAGTACGCAAGCGACGGCCGAATCCGCCTGACGTGTGCGATGGCCGCCAAGGGGACATGACAGTGAAGATCGGCAACATGGGTGGAGGGCGTGGCAAAACGCCCGTCCCCCGAGGGCGTGCAACACCCGGTCCGCGCCGGTGCGGCGCATCCCGGGCCGGGGCGATAGCGGCGCATGCGCCGCTGTTTGGATGCATCCGGCGCCCAGATCGTCGTCGCCAAGGCGTCGCTGCTGCCCGCTTTCCGATGCCTGCGTCCTTCACCTTCATCGAAGCGATCGCGCGAGCGGTCGCCCACTATTCAACGCGGGACATCTGCGACACATGAAGCTGCACGCTACCTTCCTCACGCTATGGGCCGGACAGGCCCTTTCCGCGCTCGGTTCGAGCATGCTGTCGTTCGCACTGGGGGTATGGGTCTACCAGCGCACCGGCTCGGTCACCCAGTTTGGTCTTGTGGTGTTCTGCGCCATGTTGCCGCCCGTCGTGCTCTCGCCGTTCGCGGGCGTGCTGGTGGACCGCTGGCGACGCAAGCGGGTGATGGTTGCCTGCGATGCTGGCGCCGGGCTGTGCGGTCTGGCATTGCTGATCCTGCTTGCGCGCCAAGACCTGGACATGCCGCATGTGTATGCGCTGACGTTGCTGGGGGCGACCTTCGCGTCGTTCCACCAGCCGGCCTACGCTGCGTCGGTCGCTTTGCTGGTGCCTGACGGCGAGACGCGCGGTCGGGCCAACGGCATGGTCCAGTTGGGCCTGGCCGGCGCGTTCGTGGCTGGCCCGCTGCTGGCCGGCGTGCTGCTGGCGGCGACCGATCTTCGGGCGATCCTGCTCGTCGACTGTGCCAGTTTCACGATCGCGGCCGTGTCGCTTGCCTTGTTGCGCTTTCCGGAGCTGGACCGCCGAAGCGGCGGCTCGCAGCCGCCATTCATGCAGGAGCTGCGGGAGGGACTGGCCCACATCCGCGACACGGCAGGGCTGCGCTGGCTGCTGTTGCTGGTGGCTGCCTGCAACTTCTCCATCGGGTTCGTCCAAGTGCTGTTCACGCCGATGGTATTGACCGTCAGTACCGAAGCGGTGCTCGGCGTGCTTGTCAGTGTCGGCGGCGCGGGCATGGTAGTCGGCGGGCTGGCCACCAGTACCTGGGGTGTGCCGACGCAACCGTTGCGCGGGGTATGGGGCGGTCTGGCCATCGGTGGCCTGTGCATGGTGCTCGGCGGCCTGCGGGCGTCGGTGTGGCTGTGGGGTGGCGCGGTGTTCTGTTACTTCATCTGCATCCCCCTGATCAACGCCAGCCTGCAGAGCATCTGGCAGGACCGCGTGCCGGGCACGCTGCAGGGCAGGGTGTTCGCCGTGCGCAACACTGTTGCCTTCGGCAGCCTGCCGGTGGCTTACCTGGCTTCTCCCTGGCTGGCGACGCATTTCTTCGAACCCTGGATGGCGGCCGACGGTGCACTCGCCCTTGCGTTGGGGCCCTGGTTCGGCGCCGGGCCGGGACGCGGAATGGCCTTGATGTTCGTGTTGATCGGGCTGGTGTTGATGGCCTTGGCCGGTGCGGTGGCCGGTTCGCGGCGGCTGGCGGCGGTCGGGCGCCTGTCCACAACCGCGCCCAGCAGGTTGCATGCGGCGGCTTCGCCCATCGAGGACGCCCCGTGAGCACGCGCTCGTCCGCCTGGTTCGCGCCTCTGGCGCGCCGTCCGCAGGCGCGCCTGCGTCTGTTCTGTTTTCCTTACGCCGGGGGCGGAAGCGCAGTCTTCCGGCAGTGGCCGCAGATCGTGCCGGACATGATCGAACCGGTGGCGGTCATGCTGCCTGGGCGCGAGGTTCGATACGACGAACCGCCGTTGCGGGACGCTGCGACGCTGGCGCAGCGGCTGGCCGATGCCATCGAGCCTGAGCTGGGGCGGCCCTACGCCACCTTCGGGCACAGCCTCGGCACGGTGGTCAGTTACGAACTGGTGCTGGAACTGCTACGCCGCGGTCTACCGCCACCCGTCCACATGATCATGTCAGGACGCGGCGCCCCGCACCTGATGCGTGGTGGGCGCGACTGCGATGAGCTCGACGATGCGGGCTTCATTGACGAATTGCGCGGCATGCAGGGCACGCCCGAAGAAGTGCTGCGCAACGACGAGCTGATGCACATGCTGTTGCCCACGCTGCGGGCGGATTTCGCCATGGCCCGCAACTACCAGCGCCAGCAGCCGGAGCCCTTGCCATGCGGTCTGTCGGTCTACGGCGGCCTGGCCGACCAGGGCGTGGGCCGCGATACGCTGCAGGCGTGGCAAGCGTACACCGGTGCCCCGATCGCGCTGCGCATGTTCCCGGGCGGCCACTTCTTCATCAACGACGGGCCACAGTTGGTGTTGTCGGCACTGGTGCGCGATCTGTATCCGTTTGCGCTCGCCACGGTCGGCGCCGCATGAGCGCGCTCGAGCTACCGCTGCCGGGTCAGATTCACCTGTGGCCGTTGGGGCTGGATGTGGGTGACGGCGAGGCGCGCGCCTTGCACGCCGTGCTCGGTGCGGACGAACACGCTCGTGCCGGCCGCCTGGCCGATCCGCTGTTGCGCCGGCGTTTCGTTGCTGGCCGTGGCCAATTGCGTTCGTTGCTTGCGGGCTATGTCGGGCAGCCGGCGCACTCGCTCGTGTTTACCTACAATGCACATGGCCGGCCAGCGCTGGACGATGGGCGCGTCCGGTTCAATCTCACCCATGCCGCCGGGCGGGCCATCTGCGCCGTCGCGTGCGACATCGACGTGGGTGTCGACCTCGAGCGGGTGCGCGTGTTGCCCGAGCTGGACGCGCTTGTCCGCCAGGTGATGTCGCCGCTCGAGCGGATGCTGTTCGACGAATTGCCGGTATCGGAACGCATGGTCGCGTTCCACCGCTGCTGGACACGCAAGGAGGCATGTCTGAAAGCCCAGGGAGTGGGGATCGTCCGCGATCTGCGACAACTTTCGGTAAGCCTCGGAGCCGAGCAGGCACCGCGCCTGCTGCAGCTCGATGGCGCCACGGCCAAGGCCGATACCTGGCAACTGCGCGCCTGGGAACAGGACGGCATGTGGGTGGGCGCCGTCGCTGCCGACACTGGCGGTCAGTCGGTCGACATCCTCTGGCAGCGCGCCTGGCCGATCGACGGCCACTCCCTCCCGCTGGCGACCGCCTCTTTTTCGATTCCCCTGCAACAACCGGCCAGCTCCGTGCCGGGACCCGAGCGTGCGCAAGCGCACGCGAACCAATGACGGATCCATGCCCGCGGGCGATGCAGCCCGCTCCTTCCAACAGCAACCGAGTGAAATACATGAAGAGTTTTCTTGCCGTTCTCCTGCTCGCATCGGCCGTGTGCGGTTCGGCGCATGCGGCACAAAGCCAGCCCTGGTACGTCGGTGCCGGCGTCGCCACTGACAGCTTCAGCCTGCATGCCACCGAGGCGGAGCGTCACCTGCCGTTTACCGATCCATTCGGCAATCCGTTGTCGCAGGACGAGTATCGGTTTGACGAGTCCACCACGGGCTATCAGTTCTTCGGCGGGTACAAGTTCAATCCGTACATTGCCGCCGAGCTCAATTACGTCAACTTCGGCGACGTCAAGCGCGTCGGCAGCTTCAATATCCCGCCGGGTACGCCGATTTCGGGCGTGCTCGATTCGAGCACCAAGTTCCAGGCACGCGGGTTGGGGCTGTCCGTCCTGGGCATCTGGCCCATCGATGACACCCTGGACATGTTCGCCCAGGTGGGCATGATGCGCTGGCGCATCCGGGCGCCCTACACGCTGCAGTTGAACGGCATGGAGGTCGATTCCGGCACGGGCACCGACTGGGGCAACAACCTGTTCCTGGGTCTGGGCGGAACCTACCATTGGGATCATGTCGGCGTGCGCCTGCAGTACCAGCGCTACACCTTCGACCACCCGTTCGATTCCACGAACGACACCGACGCTGACGTGTTCACCCTGTCCATGCTCTATTCGTTCTGAGCGGCCACCGAAGCCGGTGCGGCCTATGTGGAGGCGGCGGTGATCGGCCGCCTCCACGATCGAGCATGGGCTTCACGTCCAGAGGCCGAGCCGCTGGATCCGCGCGATCACAGACATAGACGGCCTGGCGATGCGGACGGTGCATCGCCCCGGCCTCGTCTACTGGCCTCCAGGTGGACCCAAAAATGGCGCCGCGTTGCTAGCGCCTGTCCCGCACGGCGATAATCCACCGTTCAAGCACTTCGACGGAACGCTCCCATGCTGGACCCCGCTCTTTTGCGTTCGCGCCTGGCCGAGACCGCCGCGCGCCTCAAGCAAACCCGTAACTTCGACCTGGACATTGCCGCCGTCGAAGTGCTCGAGGCCGAGCGCAAGCGCCTGTCCACCGAGACGCAGGAACTGCAGAACCTGCGCAACACCCGCTCCAAGGCAATCGGGCAGGCCAAGGCCAAGGGCGAGGACGTCGCGCCGCTGATGGCGGAAGTCGCCGGCATCGGCGACAGGCTCAAGGCCAACGAGCAGGCGCTCGGTGAGGTGCAGTGCAAGCTTGCCGGCATCGCACTGGGCCTTCCCAATCTTCCGCACGAGTCGGTGCCGGTCGGCAAGGATGAGCACGACAACGTCGAGATCAGCCGTTGGGGCCAGCCGCGGAATTTCGACTTCCAGGTCAAGGATCATGTGGAGTTGGGTGAGCGCCACGGCTGGCTGGATGGCGATGCCGGCGCCAAGCTCTCCGGTGCGCGCTTCACCGTACTGCGCGGCCAGCTGGCGCACCTGCACCGTGCGCTGGGCCAGTTCATGCTCGACCTGCACACCGGCGAGCACGGCTACCTCGAGTGCAACGTGCCGGTGATCGTCAACGCCGACAGCATGCAGGGTACCGGCCAGTTGCCCAAGTTCGAGGACGACCTGTTCGCCACCGAAGTCGGCGAATCGAAGCGCTACCTGATTCCCACCGCGGAAGTCCCGTTGACCAACCTGGTGCGCGACACCATCCAGGACCATGACGCGCTGCCGCTGCGCATGACCGCGCACACCCTGTGTTTTCGCGCCGAGGCCGGCAGCTACGGCCGCGACACCCGCGGCATGATCCGCCAGCACCAGTTCGAGAAAGTCGAGATGGTGCAGATCGCGCGCGCCGGCGAGTCCTACGCGCAACTGGAAGAAATGGTCGGCCATGCGGAAAAAGTGCTGCAACTGCTCGGCCTGCCGTACCGCAAGATGCTGTTGTGCACCGGCGACATGGGTTTCGGCTCGGTCAAGACCTACGACCTGGAAGTGTGGTTGCCCAGCCAGGCCACGTATCGCGAGATCTCCAGCTGTTCGAACTTCGAGGACTTCCAGGCCCGCCGCCTGCAGGCGCGTGTGCGCAACCCGGAAACGGGCAAGCCCGAGCTCGTCCACACCTTGAACGGCTCCGGCCTGGCCATCGGCCGCACGCTGATCGCGGTGATGGAGAACTACCAGAACGCCGACGGTTCGATTACCGTACCCGACGCACTCAAGCCCTACCTGCGAGGCCTCGACCGCCTCGCCTGAGGCGTAGCCGAGCGCCCAAGTCCAACGGAGAGATGGCCGAGCGGTTTAAGGCACCGGTCTTGAAAACCGGCGAAGGGTCAAACCTTCCGTGGGTTCGAATCCCACTCTCTCCGCCACATCGCGCGTTGGGCGCTGTCATCAAGCGCGAAGCGGGATCAGTAAGTGCCGTGGGTTCCCCTCAAGGGCGCGGCATGTACGTCGAGAATGCGGGCAGGCGTACTGGTCCTGCTGCTGGTTACGGTTCTTTGCGGGCTCGCATGTTCGGTTTCGGCCAACGAGCGTGATCCCTGTCGCCGGGCGATCCGGCGGCTGTCTGCGCCCACAGTAGGATCAGGTTTCCCTTACGGCGGTCGGCTCGGTGGCCCCTCATACTGCGCGCGAATTGGGCCCGGCGGACGCCGACCAGGCGTCAGCGGTCACCCACAAACCATCCGGTCGCAGCAGCGGCCGTCTGTCACAAAAGCCGCGTAGCATGGGCGTCCCGCGGGCCGCTCGGTGTATGACCATGGTCCTTGACGAGAAGATCCAGGCAAGGTTGGCGGAAGCCCATCGGTTGCTGATTCTGGAAATCGAGCACCGCGACCGTGTGCGGGCCGAGCGCCTGGACGATTCGGACGCGGAGAAGGCAGTGCGGCTGCGGCAGGCCTTTATCGAGCGGATGCAGCGGGTGCTTGCCCGGCACCGTCCCCTCATCCGCCTGCGTCCGGGTTGAGCCCGGCATCGGCCGGGTAGCGCTTCAGCAGCCATGCCAGCACCGGCGGCGTGACCATCGCCGTGAGCAACGACATCGCCACGATGATCGCGTAGATGCGGTCGCTGAACACCCCGGCCGCCAGGCCCAGGCTCGCGACCACGACCCCGACCTCGCCTCGGGGCACCATGCCGAAACCGATGATGGTCGCGGCGTTTCGCCCCAGCGCCAGCGAGCCGAGCCAGCCACCGGCCAGCTTGGAGACGATGGCGATCACGGTGACGATAGCCAGCATCCACAATGCTTGGCCGTTGCCCAGTTGCGCCAGGTCGATCTTGCTGCCGGTGACGACGAAGAAGAACGGCGTCAGCAGGGCCAGTAACGGCTGGGTCTGCTTTTCCAGCGTGTGCTGCTGGCGCGTTTCCGAGGCGATCATGCCGGCCAGGAAGGCGCCGATGATCGCCGCCAGGCCCAACAGGGTGGACAGCCACGCCAAGCCGAGGCAGATCGCGAGCACGATCGCCAGCGGCGAGTGGGCGCTTTGCGGCTTCTCGAGCCATGCGGAATTCCAGCGCATCACCCGCGCTCCACCGAGCCCGACCAACGCGATGAACCCGATCGCGCTGCCCAGGACCGCCAGCAGTTTGAGCGGCTCGAAGCCACCGCCGTCCTGGAGCGAAACCACCACGCCGAGCAGCAGCATGGCCAGGATGTCGTCGATCACCGCAGCTCCCAGGATCACCTTGCTTTCCACCCGCTGCAGCGCCCCCAGCTCCTGCAGCACGCGCGCCGTTATGCCGGCGGACGTCGCGACGAACGCGGCGGCGATGAACAGCGACTTGCCCCAGGGAAATCCACTGCCGTGCGCCCACACGCTGCCCATGGCAAAAGGGATCAGGACGCCGAGCACGCCGACCAGGAAGGCGACCTTGCCAACCCGCTTGAGGTCTTCCAGTCGCGTCTCCAGGCCGACGGAAAACAACAGCAGCACGACGCCGATTTCGGCCAGCACATCCAGCGGCGTGCCGGGCAGGATCTGATCGGGGCTGATCCAGCCCAGCAGGGAAGGGCCGATCACGCAGCCGGCCGCAATTTCGCCGACCACGCCCGGGAGCTTGAGGCGCTGGGCGATCTCCGCGCCGATCTGCGCGGCGACGAAGACGAGGAACAGAGTAAGCAGGATGTCGCTGGCGTGGTGCATGGTGTTCCTTGGTGATGATGGCGCGCCCTTTGCGAATGCGGCGACTGGCGCATGGCGGTCGCGCACAGGGTGCGCTCCTGCAAAGGGGGCTAAGCCCCGTTGAGAGCCAGGTGCAGCGCGATGCTCGCCACGTAACCGAGCGCGATGGCCCAGGTCCAGCGCAGGTGGCGCATGAAGGTGTAGCGTCCGCCGGAGGCTCCCATGAGCGCCACGCCGGCGGCCGAGCCCACCGAGAGCAGGCTGCCGCCCACGCCCGCGGTGAGGGTGATCAGCAGCCACTGCGCCTGATCCATGGGCGGATTCATCTGCAACACCGCGTACATGATCGGTATGTTGTCGATCACCGCCGACAGCACGCCCATGGCCGTGTTGGCCGGTGTCGCGCCGAGCGCGCCGTAGAGCGTGTGCGAGGCAAGCTCCAGGTAACCCAGCGCCGCCAACCCGCCAACGCAGCCGAACACGCCATAGAAGAACAGCAACGTGTCCCATTCGGCGTTGGCGATGATGCGGAAGATCGAGTAGGGCTCTTCTTCCACGCCTTGCGCCAGGGCATAGCGGCGCTGGCTACGGTCGATGCGCGAGGCCAGCAGGTTGAGCAGGGCCAGTCCGGTGAGCATGCCGTAGGCGGCTGGCATGCCCAGCCATTGCTTGCCCAGGACGGTGATCGCGATGGTCAGCGCGAAGGTCAGGCAGATACCGATCCCCCCGGGTTTGACATGCCCGCTCCCGGGCACGGAGTCGGGCAACCCCTTGGGCAAGGCGAAATGCATCGCGATAGCGGGTACCAGCCAGTTGACCAGCGCCGGGAGGAAAAGCCGGAAGAAGTCGAAGAACTCGGCCTTGTGTGCCTGCCACACCATCAGCGTGGTGATGTCGCCGAACGCGCTCCAGGCACCGCCGGCGTTGGCGGCGACTACCAGGTTGATCAGCGATAGCGTGGCAAAACGCGCCTGTCCGCCGCCGACCGCCAGCACCACCGCGGACATCACCAGCGCGGTGGTCAGGTTGTCCAATACCGGCGAGAGAAAGAAGGCAATGGTGCCGGTAATCCAGAACAGCGCGCGGTAACTCAGCCGCCGGCGCGTCAGTTGCGCACGCAGGGCCTCGAACACGTTGCGCTCGCCCAGCGCGGTGACGTAGGTCATCGCCACCACCAGGAAAAAGAAGATCTCCGCGTATTCCAGGAACATCGCCTGGAACGCATCGCGTGCTGCGGCCGACCCGCCACTGCCGTCGCGGGTCTGCCAGGCGATCAGCCCCCAGATCAACGCCGCGGCGAGCATCACCGGCTTGGACTTGGCGATCCGGATGCGCTCCTCCAGCACTACCGCCACGTAGGCGAGCACGAACAGCGCCAGCGCCAGCCAGCCGGCGGGATGACCGGTCAGGTGGAAGTTCGCGCCGGTTTCGGCGGCGGCCGGGACGGGAAGGCCGCCGGCAAGGGCGGCAAGGAACAACGTCGAACGCATGGATCGCTTCCTGGAAAACGCCCGCCAAGCCTATCAGGCGTGCGCCTGCCGCCCGCGCGTCAGGCGGGCATTTCCCTGCGCGTCGGGCGATCGACCCGTAGCCGGCTGAACACGCGGCTGGCCGAGGCAGTAACCACCGCCAGGATCAGCACGGTCCAGCGGAACGCGGCCACGTAATCGGAGTGCGCGTGACCCTGCAGCAGCGACTCCATCAGCAACGTGGCCAGCGCGATGCCGAAGCTCATCGAAAGATACTGCGCGGTGGACGCCATCGACGAGGCCATCGAGGCGTGTTTGATGTCCAGGTCGTGGTAGATCAGCGTATTCATGGCGGTGTACTGCAGGCCGCCGAAGCCGCCGTAGAGGAACACCATGACCGCGATCAGCCACGCCGGCGTGTCCCGCCCGAAGGTAGCGAAGGAAGCCAGCAGCATCGCCACGATCAGCGTGTTGCCGATCAGCAGGCGGCGATAGCCCAGTCGCGCCAGCGCGCGATTGACGATCCACTTGGCGCTGATGGAGCCGATGGCCTGCGGCACCATCATCATGCCCGCCATCAGCGCCGACCAGCCGCAACCCACCTGCAGGAACAGCACCAGCAGCAGGAACATGCCCGAAATGCCCAGCCGGGTGAACAGGTTGCCCGCCAGCGCCACCCATACGCTGCGCACCTTCAGCAGCGTGAGGTCCGCGACCGGGAACGCGGTGCGGCGGCTGTGCCATACGTAGATCACGCCGATCAGGAGCGCCAGCGCCGTGCACTCGCCGATGCGCGCCCATGCAACGTGCTCGGCGCCGACCAGCTCCGAGGCGGTCAGCAGCAGCGCCGAGGCGGCGCCGAACAGCAGAAAGCCGAGCAGGTCGAACGGGTTGGCGTGCCGCATGCGGTACTCGGGCATGTCCTGCTTGTTCATCCACATTCCGGCGATGCCTACCGGCACGTTGAGCAGGAAGATCAGCCGCCAGGACGTGAACTCCACCAGCGCACCACCCAGCAGCGGGCCCAGCACGGAACCGAGCAGGCCGAACGTGGCCACCGTGCTCATCACCGCCACGAACTCGTGCTTGGCGATGCTGCGCACCAGTACGTAGCGGCCCACCGGCATCAAGGCCGCGCCGCCGACACCCTGCATGACGCGCGCGGCCACCAACTGGGGCAATGTCTGGGCAATGCCGCAGAACAGCGAACCCACGCCGAATACCGCGATGGCGGCGCCGAAAACCTTGCGCGTGCCGAAGCGATCGCACAGCCAGGGGCTGGCCGGAATCAGGATCGCCAGGGTCAGCACATAACTGGTGAGCGCGCTGCGCATGCCCAGCGGCGTGACGCCAAGGGCATCGGCCATGGCTGGCACCGCGGTGTTGACGATGGTCGAATCCAGCGCCTGCATGAAGAACGCCGCCGAGACCAGCCAGATCAGCCCACGGTAGCGTTCGCGCGAGGATGCCTCGACCGGCTCGCCCGCGTGCAGGGGAGGGGCGGGGGAAAGGGCATCGTTCGGCATGGGGGCGCATGATACGGGCCCGGCTGCCTTCGGTGCGTGCATGGTCGCCGGCGCCGTGACGGGCTTGCCTTTTTGCGCAGTCGACACCAGATTCCCGGGAACCCTGCGCTTTTGGGCGCAGCCTCCGTTTCCCTGTTCCCAGCATGCCGGCATGACGCCGGTTTTTTTCCGTGGAGAAACCCATGAGTCGGCCCGCCATCGTCCTATCCCGCCTGGATGTCGAACGCATCGAGAACCTGCTCGATCGGCTGCCGGCCGCGGAAGCACAGCAACACGCGTCGCTGCGGGCGGAACTGGAGCGGGCGGAAGTGCGCGAGCCGGGCGACATGCCGGCCGATGTGGTCACCATGAACTCCACGGTGACCTTCAGCGAGGAAGGGACCGGCGAGCGCATCACCATGTCGCTGGTGTATCCGGCCGCGGCGGGCAAGCCCGGCACGGTGTCTATCCTTGCTCCCGTGGGCAGCGCGCTGTTGGGGCTGGCGCAAGGCCAGGAGATCGACTGGCCGATGCCTGGTGGCCGGGCGCGACACCTGCGCGTGATGCAGATCGACTACCAGCCCGAGGCTTCCGGCCACCTGCATCGCTGAGTGGCGCGCGCAACTCTGGTCTAGGGTTTGAAGTGGTGCACGTAGCCCACGCTGAACCCGCCGGGTAGCCAACCGACGATCAGCGGCGAGTCGCGCCGGCTGGCCCAGAGGCCGACGCCAGTGCCAATCAGCGCACCGACGAGCACGTCGCTCTGCCAATGGGCATGCACCTTCATGCGCGCGACCGCGTCATAGGCGGGCAGCAAGGCCAATGCGTAGACCGCGGGGTGCTCGTCGCCGTAATGGGCGATGAAGGGAGTGACGGCCGCGGAAAGCGCGGCGACCTCTCCACTCGGGAAACTCTGGCCGTGGGTGAAGAAGCGGTTCGGGTTGCTGGTTTGCGAGGGTCGCTCGCGTCGGAAGGTGTATTTGAGCGCCTGCGTGCCCACGCTGGTGATGACCATCGCGTCGATAGACCGCCACGCCGTATCGCCGAACTCGTCCTGATCGCCGAAGGCGAGGGCTCCAGCGCCGATAGTGACGATGCTGCCGTAGAGCACAACTTTCTGGTTGCTGCGTTTCCAGATGCCGCTGTTGTCGTAGTGCAGGCGGTGGTCGATGCCGAAGGGTCCGCCGCTGGCGCAAGCGGCGCCCGACGCCATGAAAAGGAGACAGGCAAACCAATGGAACGGGCGCATAGCCACCTCCCGCGGGCGGCATGGAGGCCGCCGGCACGGGCACGCTAGCGCCGTGCCCTTTTGGTTCCCTTAGTGACCTCCATGCCGCACAGGCGGGCCTCTCGCTACACTCGCGCCATGCATCCGAACACTTCCGACTGGCAGGCCAGGGCCGCCGAACTGCGCGAGCGGATCGAGCAGGCGAACTACCGTTACCACGTACTCGACGACGCCGACATCACCGATGCCGAGTACGACCGCCTGATGCGTGAACTCGAGGCGCTGGAGGCGACGCATCCGGCGCTGGCCACGGCCGATTCGCCCACGCGTCGCGTCGGGGCCCGCGCGCACGGGGGCTTTGCCGAGGTGCGCCATGCGCTGCCGATGCTGTCGCTCGGCAACGCGTTCGAACAGGAAGGCGACACCGAACGCGAGCGCTTCCGCGAAATCGCCGAGTTCGAACGCCGCGTCGAGCAGACGCTGGACCGGCGCGAGCCCAAGTTCTCGGTCGAACCCAAGCTCGATGGCCTGGCGATCAGCCTGCGCTACGAGCAAGGCGTGTTCGTTCAGGGCGCCACCCGCGGCGACGGGGAGACCGGTGAGGACGTCACGGCGAATCTGCGCACGGTGCGGGCGATCCCGCTCCGGCTGCGCGGCACGGGCTGGCCGGACGTGCTGGAAGTGCGCGGCGAGGTGATCATGCTGCGCAAGGATTTCGAGGCATTCAACGAATACGCCCGCACGCATGGCGAGAAGCCGCTGGCCAACCCGCGCAACGGTGCGGCCGGCTCGCTGCGCCAGCTCGATCCGGCGGTCACCGCAAAGCGGCGCTTGAGCTTCTTCGCCTACGCGGTCGGCGTGGTCGAGGGCGGCGAGCTGCCCTCGACCCATTCGCAGACGCTGGCGTGCCTGCGCGACTGGGGTTTCCCGGTCTCGCCCGAGGCGGACGTGGCGCGCGGCTTCGACGGCCTGATCACGTACTACAAGCGCATCGGCGCCAAGCGCGACGCGCTGCCCTACGACATCGATGGTGTCGTGTACAAGCTGGACGACTACGAAGGCCAGCGCGCGATGGGCTTTGTCTCGCGCGCGCCGCGCTGGGCCGTCGCGCACAAGTTCCCGGCGCAGGAGCAGAGCACCCGCGTCGAGGCCATCGAGATCCAGATTGGCCGCACCGGCGCGGCCACGCCGGTGGCGCGCCTTACACCGGTGCAGGTAGCCGGCGTCACCGTCACCAACGCGACGCTGCACAACGCCGACCAGATCGCGCGGCTGGACGTGCGTGTAGGCGACACGGTGATAGTGCGCCGCGCCGGCGACGTGATTCCCGAGGTCGTGCGCGTGCAGACCGAGCATCGGCCGACCGGCACGCATCCCTGGACGATGCCGGCACAGTGCCCGGTGTGCGGATCGGCGTTGATGCGCGAGGAGGGCGAGGCCGCCTGGCGCTGCAGCGGCGGGCTGGTCTGCCCGGCGCAGCGCAAGGAGGCGTTGATCCACTTCGCCTCGCGGCGCGCAATGGACATCGAAGGCCTGGGCAGCCGCTTCGTCGATGCGCTGGTCGAACTGGACATGGTGCGCACGCCGGCCGACCTCTACGACCTCACGGTCGAGCGCTTCGTGGCCATGAAACAGGCGATCGACGAGCGCGAAGGCACCACGCCGGAGACGGTCAAGGCCGGCAAGATCGCCACCAAATGGGCCGAGAACCTGGTCGAAGGCATCGACGCGAGTCGGCGCACCACGCTACCGCGGTTCCTGTTCGCGCTGGGCATCATGCACATCGGCGAGAGCACGGCGCGCACGCTGGCCACCTGGCTCGGCAGCCTGGACATGGTGCGCAGCATGCCGGCGTCCGTGCTTCGCGTGCTGCCGGACATCGGCGGGGAAGTGGCCTCTTCGATCGCGGGATTCTTCGCGCAGGAGGGCAACCAGCGCGTGGTCGATGCATTGCTGGCCGCCGGCATCACCTTCAGCGACGAGGCGGCACCATCCCCGCGCCTGCGCGAGAAACTGGGCCTGGCCGCGCTGCTGGACCATGCGAAGGTCTCCAAGCTCGGGCCCAAGAGCACGCAACTGCTGGTCGAACACTTTCCGACGCTGGAGCGCCTGCTCGCGGCGGGAGAAGCGCAATGGATCACCCATGGGCTGCCGCAGGCCGCGGCCACGAATCTGGCGATTTTCCTGGCTGACGAGGCCAACCTTGCGCCGTTGCGCGAAGCCGAGGCAGCCATCCGGCGCCTGCTGGCCGACGTGCCGCAGGCGGAGCTCAGCGCCGCGCCGCTGGAAGGCCAGACCGTCGTGCTCACGGGCACGCTCCCGACCTTGAGCCGCGACGAGGCCAAGCAACGGCTGGAAGCGTTGGGCGCCAAGGTGGCTGGCTCGGTTTCGAAGAAAACGTCGTTCGTGGTGGCGGGCGAGGCCGCAGGTTCCAAGCTGGACAAGGCGCAGGAACTGGGTGTGCCGGTATGGGACGAGGCGAAGTTGCTGGCGTTGCTGGCGGAGCACGGCGCGCCATGAGGGGGACTGTCATGCGCGTTGCCCGGGCCTGTCGCGACGTCGATGCCCTAGGCGCGCAGTACACCGAAGGCCTCGGCTTCGAGGTGCTTTCCTCCTGGCGCGATCACGAGGGCTTCGACGGTGTCATCCTGGGGCATCCGCACGGCCCCTACCATCTGGAATTCATCCGCGATCACCAGGCCCCGCCTGCGCCCGCGCCGCATGAGGAGCAACTGTTGGTCTTCTACCTGCACGAGGAGGCGGACTGGCAGCGGCGCTGCGACACGATGCTTGCGGCTGGTTTCGAGGTGGTGCACAACACCAACCCCTTCTGGGAGAGGAACGGACGCACCTTCATGGACCGGGAAGGCGGACGGGTTGTTCTCAATCGAGGCCCGTGGACCCGATGAAGCCGTTGCTGCCAACGACGTTGCGCCTGCGTGCCGACCTTTACCGGCTGGTGAGGGCGTTCTTTTTCGAGCGCCGCGTGCTCGAGGTGGAAACGCCCATCCTTTCCGCCGCGGGCAACAGCGAACCCAACATCGAAAGCTTTACCACCACCTTCAGCGGCCACGTCGATGCCGGTGCCCGCGAGCGCTGGCTGCGTACCTCGCCCGAGTACCCCCTGAAGCGCCTGCTCGCCGCCGGCGTGGGCGACTGCTACGAACTGGGCCGCGTGTTCCGCAACGGCGAGGCGGGCGGGCGGCACAATCCCGAGTTCACCATGCTCGAGTGGTACCGGGTCGGCTGGGACCACCGGCGGCTGGCCGAGGAGGTGATCGAGCTGGTGCAGGCGGCGCTCGCCCTCGTGGGCCGCCACGCCGACGTGCGGACCTGCAGCTACCGGGAGCTGTTTCTCGACACGCTGGCGCTGGATCCACTCACCGCGCCGCTCGACGTACTGCAACGGGCGCTGGGCCAATCCACGGTCGATCCGCAAGGCCTGACCCGCGACGACTGGCTGGATCTGATCATCACACACCGCCTGCAGCCGGGCTTTCCGCGCGACCGCATGACGGTCATCCACGACTATCCGGCCAGCCAGTGCGCACTGGCCCGGATCCGCCGCGACGATCCGCCGGTCGCCGAGCGCTTCGAGCTCTACCTCGGCCCGTACGAGCTGGCCAACGGCTACCACGAACTCAATGATGCGGTCGAGCAGCGCGCGCGTTTTGAGCGCGACAACGCTGTGCGCCGCAGCCGCGGCTTGCGCGAAGTGCCGGTCGACGGATCCCTGTTGGCTGTACTCGACGCGATGCCCGATTGTGCCGGCGTCGCGCTCGGGGTCGAGCGATTGCTGATGTGCCTGGCCGGCACCGATGCGATCGCCGACGTGCTTGCCTTCCCGTTCGCCGAGGCCTGAGCGGGACATTGACGCAGGCCGGCGGCATGCGCACAGTGGCCGTTTCCTTCCTTTCGAGAAAACCGATGCGTCCGAGCGTGCCCGGCATCCTGTTGATCGTCATCGGTGTGCTGTTTCTGCTGAGAAACCTCGGCTTCGATCTGCACCTTGGCGAGCTGTTTGCCACATGGTGGCCGCTGGCGCTGGTGGCGCTCGGCGTCGGCATGATGTTCAAGAACCGGCGCGCCTGACGCCCGATGAGTGCAACTCTCGTCGGTAGTACCGACCGTCGTCTCGGACGTTCGGACTTGCGCACGCTGGCGCTGGCCGCGCTGGGCGGGGCGCTGGAGTTCTACGACTTCGTGGTGTTCGTGTTTTTCGCGATCCCGCTGGGCAAGCTCTTCTTTCCTGCGGACAGCGCGTCCTGGCTGGTGCAGGTGAAGATCTACGGCATCTTTGCCGCCGGCTATCTGGCGCGGCCGCTCGGCGGCATCGTGATGGCGCATTACGGCGACAAGCTCGGGCGCAAGCGGATGTTCACCCTCAGCGTGTTCCTGATGGCGCTGCCCACGCTGGGCATCGGACTGCTGCCGGTCCATGCGCAGATAGGGATGCTGGCGCCGCTGCTGCTTTTGCTGTTGCGCGTGGTGCAGGGCATCGCCGTAGGCGGCGAGGTGCCGGGGGCGTGGGTGTTCGTCGCCGAGCACGTGCCGCCGCGGCGGGTCGGCTTTGCCTGCGCCAGCCTGACCTCGGGGCTCACGGTGGGCATCCTGATCGGCTCGCTGGTCGCCGCGAGCCTCAATCGGTCGCTTTCGCCGCAGGAGCTGCTCGACTACGGCTGGCGATTGCCTTTCCTGATTGGCGGCGTGTTCGGCTTTCTCGCGGTGTGGTTGCGTCGCTGGCTGAGCGAGACACCGGTGTTCGAGGCGATGCACGCGCGGCGCGAACTGGTCGCGGGTCTGCCGCTGGCGCAGGTGGCCTCGCGGCACCAGCCGGCGGTCCTGCTGTCGATGCTGCTGACCTGGATGCTCACCGCGGCGATCGTGGTGCTGATCCTGATGACGCCCTCGCTGGTGCAGTCGGCGTTCGGCGTGGCGCCGGCACGGGCGTTCCTGGGCAACAACGTGGCGTCGTTCGCACTGGCGGTGGGATGTCTTTTCTACGGCGGCCTGTCCGACCGGATCGGACCGGCGCGGGCGCTGCTGTTCGGCGCCGCGGGGCTGCTGGTAGCCGGGTATGCGTTGTATCTGGACCTGGCGGCGGGCGGTACCCACTTCGTGGCGCTGTATGCGCTGGCCGGATTTGCGGTGGGCGTGGTCGGCGTGGTGCCGGTGCTGATGGTGCTGGCGTTTCCGCCCGCAGTGCGGTTTTCGGGGCTTTCCGCGTCGTACAACGTCGCCTACGCGCTGTTCGGTGGGCTCACGCCGCCGCTGATCGGGTTGTTGGTGAAGCGCTTTGGCGTGCTGGCGCCGGCCCATTACGTGGCTGCCACCGCTGTGCTCGGGATGGCGGTGGCGATCGTGTTGCTGCGTCGGCAGCGAGCGACTCTGTAGGAGCGCACCTGTGCGCGACCGCGGACATCCCGGTCGCGCACAGGTGCGCTCCTACAGGAAGCCGTGACTAGAACTCGAGCTCCTGCGCGGCGCACAGGTAGTCGACCATCGGCGCGACGCGCTTGAAGCTCTCCACCGCCCACGGCAGCAGCTCGGAGGAACAGGCGAAAGCGTCGTCGAAGTTCTCGCCGGCGGCAAAGTCCTTGCGCTTGAGGTCATCGATCAGTTCGTGGCCGGGGTCGAAACCGCGCGGCGGACGGCTCAGGCTTTCGGCCCAGAAGCTAAGGCATTCAAAGGATTTGCCGCGCGTCGCACGCTTCCACGCCTCCGGGTTGTCGGCCAGGAAGCCGCGGATGTTCTTGAGCGTGTCGGACTCCGGGTGCCACATGCCGCCGCCGGCGAAGCAGTCGCCCGGCTCGATGTGCAGGTAGAACGAGGGCGCCGGGATCTCGTGCCGGCGCGCGTGGAAGAAGCGCGAGCCCTGCCATGTCTTGTACGGCAGCTTGTTGTTGGAAAAGCGCGTGTCGCGGTGGATGCGGAACAGCGAGCCGCCGTTCCTGCGTGCGTCTGCGCGGTAGTGCGGGCTGATCTTCGCCAGCGGGGCGGCCATGTCGGCGATCAATTGCAGGAACGGCTCGCGTACGTGGCGCTCGTAATCGGGCTTGTGGGCGGTGAACCACTCGCGGCTGTTGTTGCGACCAAGCGTGCGCAGGAAGCGGAAGGTGGCGGGGGTGAAGTAGGGCTGGGGCATCCGCCGATTATCGGTCATCCGTGCTCGCCCGGCAGGAGCGCATCGTGGGCGCGACCCATGGCGGTCGCGCACAGGGTGCGCTCCTACAGGAGGTCGGCGGCCATGGCCGGGATCGGGGCGAGTTCGCGGCCCCAGGCCTCGAGTTGGTCAAGCAGGGCGGTCTGGTCAGGCCGCTGCTGGCGCAACGTGGCGATGCGCGCGAAATAGTCGTCCAGCGTGCGAGCGGTGAGCGGGGTAGGGCGGGTCAGGCGCGCGAGCCGGAAGGCCTCCCAGCGGGCGTGCTCGTCCGTATCCAGGCTGTGCGGCCAGTTGCGCGCGCGGTAGCGGAACAGGAGTTCGGCGTAGCGCGGGTCACGGAAAGGGAAGCTGCGTCGGCCCAACTGTTCCGGCGGCGTGGCGCGGACCTCGGCCAGCAAGCGCTTGTCGGCATCGGGCAGGAAGCCGCTGTAGAGCGCGAGTTCCGGATCTTCCGGCGCGGCCATCTCGGCGGCGCGGGCGAACACGTGCCGCAGCTTGTCGGCCAGCCCCTGGGCGGAACGGAGCAGCGCATGGTGGCGCAGGCAACGTTCCAGGTCGAGCTTGAGCCGGCCGTGATCCAGGTCGCGCAGGACCGACAGCGGTGCCAGCGCCGGAGCGCGGTTGGCGCGCACGGTGCGCAGCGGGATGCGCTCGATGCCCTCGGGCAGGTCCGCCCGCGCAGTGAAGATGCGGTCGGCGATGTCGTCCTCGTCCAGGTCGAGCCAGGTCGCCGGGTCGGTGTCCAGGTCGTAGACAATCACCTCGCCCGCGCGGGAGGGATGCGGCGCCAGCGGCGCGATCACGGCCAGGCAGTGCCGGCTGGACGGGTAGCGCGAGGACACGTGCACCAGCGGCGTCATGCCCGCCACGTCGAGCAGGCCGAACACCTTCTGCTTGCGCCGGAGGTCGAAATGCCAGTCCCACAGGCGCGGCTGGCGCACGCGGATCAGCCGCGCCAGGTCGATCAGCGCGTAGACGTCCGACAGCGCGTCGTGCGCGCGCTCCTGCCTGAGGTGGTTGGCCGTGGCCAGGTGTTCGAGCTTGAAACTGGGCGTGCCGTCCTCGCGGGTGGGCCAGACGATCCCTTCCGGGCGCAGCGCCTGGCACATGCGCACCAGGTCGATCAGGTCCCAGCGCGAGTTGCCGTTTTCCCATTCGCGCCCGTACGGATCGAAAAAGTTCCGGTACAGCAACTGCCGTGTGAACTCGTCGTCGAAGCGCAGCGAGTTGTAGCCCACGCCGCAGGTGCCAGGTGCGCCCAGCTGTTCGTGCACGCGGGCGGCGAACTCGGCCTCGGACACGCCCTCGCGCTCGGCCTGCTGCGGCGTGATGCCGGTGATCAGGCAGGCGTCCGGATCCGGCGCCATGTCGCGCGGCGGGCCGGCGAAGAACATCACCGGCTCGCCGACGATCTCCAGCTCCGCCGTGGTGCGGATGCCCGCGAACTGCGCCGGCCGGTCGCGCCGGCTGTCGGCGCCGAAGGTTTCGTAGTCATGCCAGAGGAAGGTCTGCATGGCTTCGATCATCGCATGGCACGGGGCCGTGGGCGGGCGCCTGCGCTAGACTGCGCGCTCCAAGGAGGACGCATGAGCCAAGCGAACGACGACAACCTGATCTGGATCGATCTGGAGATGACCGGCCTGGATACGGACAACGATTCCATCCTGGAAATCGCCACCATCGTGACGGACAAGGAATTGAATGTGCTGGCCGAGGGGCCGGTCTTCGCGATCCGCCATGAGGTCGACCGGCTGGAGTCGATGGACAGCTGGAACCGCAACCAGCACAGCAAGTCGGGCCTGTGGCAGCAGGTGCTCGATTCGACCACCGACCACGCCCAGGCCGAGCAGGCCACGCTGGAATTCCTCAAGACGTGGACGCCGCCCGGCAAGTCGCCGATGTGCGGCAATTCGATCTGCCAGGACCGGCGCTTCCTGCATCGGCAGATGCCGCGCCTGGAGCGGCACTTCCACTACCGCAACCTCGACGTCTCGACGCTCAAGGAGCTTTCGCGCCGCTGGTCGCCGCAGATCGCGCGCGGCCTGAGCAAGGAGTCGGCGCACACTGCGCTGTCGGACATCCGCGATTCGATCGACGAGCTGCGCTATTACCGCCAGCACATGGGCGCCCTGGGCGGGCAGGCCTGAGCGATCGATGTTCGACAATCCCTTCGCCACCGTGCTCGACTGCGCCGGCCGCGACCTGGTGCTGGATCGCCCGCGCGTGGTCGGCATCCTCAACGTCACGCCTGATTCGTTCTCCGATGGCGGCGCCTTCGCCGATACCGACGCGGCCGTGGCGCATGGCCTGGCGATGGCGGAGCAGGGCGCGGACATGCTGGACGTCGGCGGCGAGTCCACGCGGCCGGGTGCCGACGACGTCCCGGTCGAGGAGGAACTGCGCCGTGTGATCCCGGTGATCAAGCAACTGGTCGCACGCACCACGCTGCCGATCGCCATCGACACCTCCAAGCCCGAAGTGATGCGCGCGGCGGTCGCCGCCGGCGCGGGCATGATCAACGACGTCTACGCGTTGCGCCGCGAGGGTGCGCTCGATGCGGCCGCCGAGCTGCGCGTGCCGGTCTGCCTGATGCACATGCAGGGCGAGCCGCGCGGCATGCAGGACGATCCGCAGTACGACGACGTGGTCGGCGAAATCCACCGCTTTCTCACCGACCGCCTGTTCGCCTGCGAACTGGCCGGCATCGACAAGCGGCGCGTGCTGGTCGATCCAGGCTTCGGTTTCGGCAAGACACTCGAGCACAACCTGGCGCTGCTGCGTGCGCTGGAGCGTTTCGCCGACCTGGGCGCGGGTGTCTACGTGGGCCTGTCGCGCAAGTCGATGATCGGCACGCTCACCGGTCGTCCTTCCGGCGAAGCGCGTGCCGCCGGTTCCGCTGCCGCGGCGTTGATCGCCGTACAGCGTGGCGCGCGCATGGTGCGTGTACACGACGTCGCGCAAACCGTCGATGCGCTGACGATCTGGCGTGCAGTGCGCGAAGGCGACACGCCGCCGCGCCGTGATTCGCGTCCGCCGGCTCCACGCTGGCCAGACGAAGACTGAGTTATCTAGGTGGTGCCACCCCGTGGCGCCACCACAAGGAAAGCTGATGAGCACACGCAAGTATTTCGGCACCGACGGAATCCGTGGCCAGGTCGGGCAATGGCCGATCAGTGCCGATTTCATGCTGCGCCTGGGTCGGGCGGCTGGCGCGGTGCTCGCGCGCGGGTCGACCCGCAAGCCGATGGTATTGATCGGCAAGGACACGCGCGTGTCCGGCTACATGTTCGAGTCCGCGCTGGAAGCGGGCCTGGTTGCCGCCGGTGTGGATGTTGGTCTGCTGGGGCCCATGCCGACGCCCGCCGTCGCCTTCCTCACGCGCTCGATGCGCGCGGCGGCCGGCATCGTGATCAGCGCCTCGCACAATCCGCATACGGACAACGGCATCAAGTTCTTTTCCGCCATGGGCGAGAAGTTCTCGGATGAGGTCGAGCAGGCGATCGAGGAGGAACTGGACGCCGAGTTCGTCACGGTGTCCTCCGAACAGCTCGGCAAGGCAACGCGAGTGGCCGATGCGGTGGCGCGCTATGCCGAATACTGCAAGGCAACCGTGCCGGAGGAATTCACCCTGCGCGGCACGAAGATCGTGCTCGACTGCGCGCACGGCGCGACCTATCAGGTGGCGCCCAAGGTATTCGCCGAACTCGGCGCGGACGTCATCGCTATCGGCGACAAACCGGATGGATTCAACATCAACCGCGACGTCGGCTCGACCCACCCGCAGGCGCTGCAGCAGGCGGTCCTGGCGCACAGCGCCGACGTTGGCATCGCCTTCGACGGCGATGGCGACCGCGTGATCCTGGTCGACCGCAACGGCACCATCGCCGACGGCGACGACATCCTCTACGTGCTCGCGCGCAGCCTGTTCGCGCGCGGCTGCCTGCGCGGGCCGGTGGTCGGCACGTTGATGAGCAACTACGGGCTGGAGCAGGCGTTGGCGGAGCTCGAAGTGCCGTTGATCCGCGCCAACGTGGGCGACCGCTACGTACTGCAGCAGCTGAAGGCCAACGGCGGCATGCTCGGCGGCGAGACCTCCGGCCACATCCTGTGCCTGGATCGCGCCACCACCGGCGATGGCATCATCGCGGCGCTGGCGGTGCTCGAAACCCTGGCCGCGTCCGACCAGGACCTGGCGCTCGCGCGCCGTGGCCTGCAGAAGCTGCCGCAGGTCATGGTCAACGTGCGCGCGCCCGGTGCGCGCGAGGCGCTGGCAAGCGACACCGTGCGCCATGCGCTGACCGAGGTCGAGCGCACCCTGCAGGGACGCGGACGGGTCGTGCTGCGTGCATCGGGTACCGAACCGCTGGTGCGGGTGACCATCGAGGGTGCCGATGCGGGCGAAGTGCAGCAGTTGGCCGGCTGGCTGGCCGACGCCGTAAAATCCGCCGCGCATGTGCACATGACGGAAAACCCATGAAGCAAGTCCCCACGCTCGACATCCGCCGCTACGAGACCGACCGCGACGCCTTCGTCGCGGAACTGGGTGCGGCCTACCGCCAGTTCGGCTTCTGCTGCATCAGCGGGCACGGCATCCCGCGCGAACTCATCGACGGCGCCTACCAGGCCTTCGAGCAGTTTTTCGCGCTGCCGGCCGACACCAAAATGAAGTACCACGTGCCCGGCTCCGGCGGCGCGCGCGGCTATACCCCGTTCAAGGTCGAGACGGCCAAGGACAGCCGTTTTCCGGATCTCAAGGAGTTCTGGCATGTCGGCCGCGAGATCGCGCGCGATTCAAAGTTCGCCGACGTGATGCCGCCCAACCTGTGGCCGGAAGAGGTGCCGCAGTTCAAGCCGTGCGGCTACGGCCTGTACGAGGCGCTGGACCAGCTCGGCACCCGCGTGCTGCGCGCGCTGGCGCTGCACATCGGTCTGCCCGAGAGCTATTTCGAGGACAAGACCGACCAGGGCAACTCGATCCTGCGCCCGATTCACTATCCGCCGATCACGGAAGAGAACATCCCCAACGTGCGCGCGGGCGCGCATGAGGACATCAACTTCATTACGCTGCTGGTCGGCGCCAGCGCCGAGGGGCTGGAAGTGCTGAGCGAGGGCGAGTGGCTGCCGATCACCACCGAGGGCGACGCCATCGTGGTCAACATCGGCGACATGCTGCAGCGCCTGACCAACCACGTCTATCCGTCGACTTCGCACCGCGTGGTCAACCCGCAGAACGAGAACGCGCGCAAGCCGCGCTACTCGGTGCCGTTCTTCCTGCACCCCAATCCCGACGTGGTGCTCGACCCGCTGCCCGAGTGCGTGACGCCCGACAACCCGAGCCGCTACGACACCTCGCTGACCTCGCACGAGTACCTGATGCAGCGGCTGCGCGAGATCAAGCTGATCTGACAAGACCGCGCTGAACGATCCTTCCCCCGCGCGCGGGGGAAGGTGCCCGAAGGGCGGATGGGGCAACCGGAGTGCGCGCCACCAGACTGGCGGCCAGCGAAATAATCTAACGTCGCGAAGGCGGATCGCTTCGAGCAGTTGCTGGCGGCGCCTTCCCCATCGGGGATAGAAGGTTCGCCAGGGAATCCGGCCCGCTACGCCATCCAGAAAAACACGGCGGTCATGCGCTTGCTGGCCATGTCCTCCAGTCCCCAGTACGCGCTGGCGCTGTGCACGATGTTGGCCTTGTAGACCAGCAGCCGGTTGAACCGGTGCGCCACGCGTACGTCCTCGGCGAATGCATTGGGCATGACGAAACGGTTGCCCAGCGCGTCGACCAGGTTGCGATGTGGCGGCGCCACCATGTTGCCGCCCAACTGGCCATTGGGCATGCGCTGGCGGAAGAAGCTGGTGCCGCAGCTGTCGGGCACCGCCGGGTTGAGATACAGCACGGCCGCGTAGCGGCAAAGATTGAGCGAGTCGGTGTGCGGCTTGACCGACCCCTCGACCGCGCCGACCACCTGCACGCAGTTGTGGTTGAGCTTCTGTCCGGCTTCGGTTTCCTCGACCCACAATTTTTTGGCACCGGTGACCTGGCGCACCTGCGCTTCGATCGCGCCGAGTTCGTCCAGTTCCAACGCCGGCATGGTGCGCATCCCGGGCCAGACTTCGCCGGTCGTGGGAAAGCCGTATTCCCAATCGGTCCGCGTCAGGCAGCGTTCGCGCACCGCCAACGGGTCTGACAACGCATCGTCGATCACCCAGTAATCGCGACCCTCGGTGGGCTTGCGGTAGGGAAGCGGGCGCATCTGGGTGGGGAAAAGGCTCATGGCAGTCTCGCGAGCGGCAAGCGGGTGACGTTAGCGCAGTCGAACGGTATCGGCGTCAATCGAGCTGACGGTAACGCCGGGATTCGCGCGCCGACAACCACAGCGCGAGGCGGTCGGGCGTCAGCTTGGCCAATGCCTTGATCACCCGGTTCACGCGCCCGGTGACATGCACGGCCTCGCCCCGTTCTACCGCTTCGATGCCCTCGCGTACCACGGTATCGGCGTCCTGCCACATGAAACGCGGCAGCTTGCCGACCAGCGCGCGGGTGCCCGTCACGTCGTGGAACTCCGACCAGGTGAAGCCAGGACACAGCGCACAGACGTGCACGCCGTTGTGCCGGTTCTCCAGCGCCAGGGATTGCGAGAACTTGATCAGGTACGCCTTGCTGGCCGCATACAACGTATGGCCGGCCGATCCCGGCACGTGTCCGGCCAGCGAAGCCACGTTGACGATGCGGCCGTAACCGCGCTCGTGCATTCCCGGCAGCAGGCGCCAAGCCAGCTCGGTCGGGGCGCTGAGCAGCACCTGCAGGAAGTCCGCGTGCACGGGCCAGTCGCTGGCATCGAACGTGCCCGGCACGCCGTAGCCGGCATTGTTGATCAGCCAGTCGACCGCCAGGCCCTGCTCCTGCAGGGCGTCGACCAACTGGCGCGGTGCGGTCGGATCGGCCAGGTCCGCGGGCAGGACGTGTGCCTGCGCGCCATGGCGCTCGTGCAGGTCTTGCGCAAGGGCCTGCAGGCGTTCGGTCCGGCGTGCCACCAGCACGAGGTCATGCCCGCGCGCGGCCAGTTCCCGGGCAAATGCGGCGCCGATGCCGGCCGACGCGCCAGTGATCAGGCTCAAGGGACGAGAGGCAGGCATCTGCGTTTCCGAGGGGCAGGTCCGGCCATGATCGCCGAGCGCGAACCTGGCGGCCAGCACCCGTTTGCCGGTCTGCAGGGCGGTCGCTATGCTTGCCGTTTTTCGTCGGATGACATCGCATGCGCAGGAAACTCGTCGCGGGTAACTGGAAGATGCACGGCAGCCGCTCGATGGCCGAAGCCCTGTTGGCGGAAATCGCCGCGCAGCGTCCCGAACACGCCGATGTCCTGGTATTTCCGCCCTTCCCGTACCTGGCCGAACTGGCCTCGCGCCACGCCGCCAGCGGTATCGGTTTCGGTGGCCAGGATGTCAGCGAGCACGAAGGGCAGGGCGCCTATACCGGTGAGGTATCCGCGGCAATGCTGGCCGATGTCGGCGCGCAATGGGTGCTTGTGGGCCATTCCGAACGGCGCCAGTATCATCGCGAAAGCGACGAACTGGTGGCGCGCAAGTTTGCTGCGGCCTGCGCCGCTGGGCTGACCCCGATCCTGTGCATCGGCGAAACGCTGGACGAGCGCCAGGCCGGCCAGACCGAGGCGGTGCTTGCGCGCCAGCTCGGCGCCGTTTTCGCGCACTGCGGCATCGCGCCGTTTTACACCGCCGTGATCGCCTACGAGCCGGTATGGGCCATCGGCACCGGCCAGACCGCCTCGCCGGAACAGGCGCAACAAGCGCATGCGTTCATTCGTAGCCAACTGGAACGTGAGGATGGTATGATTGCCCGTCTGACCCGGCTGCTTTACGGCGGCAGCGTCAAGGCGGCGAATGCCGCGGCATTGTTCGCGCAGCCGGACGTGGATGGGGGCCTGATCGGCGGTGCATCGCTCACCGCAACCGATTTCCTCGGCATCTGCGCCGCAGCGCATTGAAGCCTACGGATCCCAATCGAACATGTTCGTCATCTTCAGCGTGTTTTACATCCTGATCGCCGCGGCGATGATCGTGCTGATCCTGATGCAGCGCGGCGCCGGCGCCGACGCAGGCTCCGGTTTCGGC
This sequence comes from Frateuria sp. GZRR35, assembly GCF_051900415.1. Taxonomy (NCBI): domain Bacteria; kingdom Pseudomonadati; phylum Pseudomonadota; class Gammaproteobacteria; order Lysobacterales; family Rhodanobacteraceae; genus Frateuria; species Frateuria sp. GZRR35. Next base: position 224,265 of record NZ_JBHZGL010000006.1, on the reverse strand, counting down.
GGCGGTGCATCGGCCACGGTGTTCGGCGCGCGCGGCTCGGCCAGCTTCCTCACCCGCGCCACCGCGGTGCTGGCGACGCTGTTCTTCCTGCTGAGCCTGGGCATGGGCATCTACCTGAGCCGCAATGGCGCGCCGCAGGTGGAGCAGGCCGACCTTGGCGTGATGTCCGGGCTTGCCAAGAAGCCCGCGCCCGCCCAGAATGCGCAGCCCGCGGCTCCGGCCAAGAGCAACGGCGACGTGCCGCAGGCTCCGACCAAGAGCAACAGCGATGTGCCGACTGCCGGCGCTCCCGCGAAGTCGGACGTTCCCGCCCCGGCGGGTTCGACGAAGTAAAGGCAACACACCTGCCCAGGTGGCGGAATTGGTAGACGCACTACCTTGAGGTGGTAGCGCCGAGAGGCGTGGGGGTTCGAGTCCCCCCTTGGGCACCAACACTAGTTCTTTGGGCATCCACGGATGTCTCGAAGTTCCTTAAAAACTCGCATTCTTGCGGGTTTTTTTTTGGCCTAGTGTCTACAGAGGTCTCCCGACGTCCTCTTGCAGCTCACCAGTTCCGTGAGTAGGGTTGCGAGTAACTTCGGGTGACACCAGTCGCTCCTCGGTAAGTTACTCACGTGCTGACTGATGCCAAGCTGCGAAGCCTGAAACGCCAAGGCACCTTGTATAGGGTGGCTGATAGGGACGGGTTGTGCGTCGAAATTCCGCCTGAGGGCTCCCTTTGCTGGCGCTTCCGCTACCGCTACCAAAATCGGGCGAAGATGATCAGCCTCGGGTTGTATCCGGCGGTGTCCCTGGCCATGGCTAGGGAGAGGTTGAACAACGCACGAGCGCTACTCACGCGTGGCCTTGACCCCAGCGCGGAGCGCCAAAGTGCAAGGCGCTCGGTGTCCAAGGAACTCGACCACTTTTCTTCACAGCGCCGGAGCAGGCGAAAGGTTTGCTGACAGGCAGCGTCTAGCACTGGCTTGCATCTGGCCAACGGGTCAGCTCATGCCGCTCCCCTAGAAGGGACAGCACTAGGCTCTTCGGCGTTGTTGATTGCTATGCTCTCGACGGCGCGTAAGCAAAGGGGCAGTCATCTTCATGGAGTTTGTCGGCAACCCACTCACCGGCTCAATGCTCATCAATGTTGCAAACGCTGCACTCGATGATTGCACTGAAGTTCGCGTGGCCATTCCCTATGCAGAGCATGGGACAAACGAGATTCTGCTGCTCGATGACTGCAGGCGTTCAGGGAAAAAGCTCAGCTTCTACGGACGCGATGATGCCTCGACCCCGATCGCGACGAAGGTGTTGAAATGGTTTCTAGATCACAAGAGTCCGAACCTCTCCTGCCGCCTCGTGCCGCATTGGTTGCATGCCAAAGTCATTTGGTGGGTGGATAGTGGTGTCTATATCGGCTCAGCCAATCTTACGGATAGAGCTTGGTATAAGAACTACGAAGTGGGGCTTTTCCTATCGCACGCCGAAATTGAACAAGCGGGCCTCACCCCAGAGCTAGAAGCCTTCTTCAACACGCTTGAAGAGAGGTCGCAAGACCTCAGCGACGAAGACCTGAGGTTCCACCTGGAGCTTGAGACGAAGCGGGCGAAACTCATGGCTCAGCTTCGTCAGCTCGAAGCAGAGGCCGAACAAAACCACCCCGCACTCAAAAATAAGAACTCCGCAATCGGTATCGATACCCGTAAGTCCGAGGAGCGCCACAACGCGAAGTTCCGTAGGGAATGGAGCGAAACGCTGCAGAAGATCCGCTCCATCGCTCGTCGTGTAGCCCTTCCAGAGAACAGGCCCCATTGGATAGGTGCGAACGTGCCAGCCGGTGTGCAAGCCGACCAGTTCCTGCACGCCTACTACTACAAGTATGTAAATCCCCGCACAGAGAAGAACGCCTATCTACGGGAGTATGAAAAACACAAGCGCGATCCAGAAGCAGCACTAGCTTTCGCTCTGTCTTGGTGGAAAACGGCTGACTACGACTACGAGCACGAAAAGGAGACAGTCGAAGGGACCTCCAAGCGCCTGCGAGAGCTAGTTGCAAAAGGCCGCATACTTTCTCTTTCACAAGATGAATGGGTTGAGGCTATTTCCAGCGTCTATGCTTTTGGTGACCACGCCGTCAAGAACAGCAATAGTGATCTAGGGCTAGGCGTGGACCCGGGGAGCAGGGCCAAGATTTTGCGCTTGGCCGAGCTTCTCTATGCTCAGCGCACTATCAGCAATAAGATGAGCGCCCTAGAAGTGCTGGACTATGTTATCTGGGGGCCGGGTGATGTTGCTGACCGGATATGGAAGGCGGATAGCACAAATAAGGACTTCAAGGTGCGCCACCTTGGCAGGAACTTCTATGGCGAAGTCGTTGGCTGGGCTCGCCCAGACGAGTTCCCACCCCGAAATTCTCGCTCCTCTAAAGCTCTACGGTGTCTTGGGCTTGAGGTGAAGGTCTATGGAGGCTAGCTCACTAGCCGGAATTCCCTTGTGGCAAAAAGCGAACGCTCGACGCGAGGCTGGCCCATCTATGCTCGATTGCCTGCTGGACCAAGCGCACGGTATGCCGTCGCAACGCCGACGTTGAACCTCTTAGCGATCTCCGGGACGGACATCTGCTCGTGTTCTCGCAAGTAGCGAATGCGCTCACATTGTTCGTCCGTCAACGCCCGCTTGCGGCCCAGCAACACGCCTTTTTCCTTGGCTTTTAGAATTCCATCGCGTTGGCGCTCGGCGCGGATATCGCACTCGAACTCAGCGAAGCTCGACAGTAGCGAGAACATGAGCCTTCCCTCAGGGGAAGAGGTATCGATAGCTTGATCGGTCACGCGGAGGGTGACCCCTTTGCGCTTGATCAGCTCGGCGATCTTGGCCAGATCCAGCAACGACCTCGCCATTCGATCGAGGCGGCAGATCACAAGCGTGTCTCCATCACGTAGGAACTCAAGGCAACTTTTGAGCTCAGGCCTGTTGTCTACCTGCCGCCCGGAGCGTTTTTCCGAAAAGATCCGCGTGCACCCCGCCGCGGCTAACTTGTCCAGCTGCACCTCCAAGGACTGCCCTACGGAGGACACACGGGCGTACCCCACCACTTCGCTCATTATCGTATCTCCTTAGGAGAATAGATAATAGCATTGTGATAGGTGTTTTGATAGACCCTCGGGTGAAATCAAAAGGTATACATTTCGGGCGACCTTCGGGAACAGTGGGTATGATGTACGGTTGGCGGCAAGCGCGAGGTGCGCCGATTGACCTATAAAGTCATCCAGGTCCCTGACACTGCCCGGCAGCTGGAGCAGCTCGGCACAAAGGAAAAATTCTGGTTTGAGGACGAGCACAGGCAGCTACATCTTTTTAAGGTAGCCCGTGACAACACCGGAGAGGACTGGGCAGAAAAGATCTCGGCGGAGCTCTGCGAAGCGCTAGGGCTCCCGCACGCCGACTATGAGCTAGCCGAGCACGAGGGCCGGCGAGGGGTCCTGACACCAAGATTTCACCCGGAAGGAGGGAGGCTTGTCTTCGGAAATGAACTTCTTTCCTTCGTCGTCGCAGAATATGAAACAGCACCTCGGCATCGTCGTGTTCACCATACGCTAGGGCGTGTCCTGGCCATGTTGGAGGCTGGGAACGTCGGGCCGCCGCTTGGCTGGGACGTTGCCTCCGGGCTGGTATCTGGTGAGTCCGTGTTTGTTGGCTACTTGATGCTCGACACGCTGATCGGCAACCAAGACCGCCACGATCAAAATTGGGGCGTCCTGTTGTTAGATGGAGGGGTTCACCTTCAGCCCACCTACGATCATGCATCCAGTCTTGGGCGTCTGCTATCCGACGAGGCATGCGCTCTTCGTTTGGCCTCCAAGGATGCCAACCAGTCTGTGGCGCACTATGTAACTAGAGCTCGTTCTGCTCTCTACCCTCCAAGCGGTACGAAAACTATGCTCACGCTGGACGCCTTCGAGGCGGCCGCTCGTCGCAACCCAAAAGCGGCCACGTATTGGCTCGAAAGGCTCGCCTCGTTAGAAGACGATGTGATGACGAACATCATCGACCAAGTGCCTGACTCGCGGATGGGTGCTGCCTCAAAAGACTTTGCTTTTCAGATGCTTAGGCTCAACAAATCTAGATTGCTGGATAAGAAATGAAAGCTCTCTTCGTCGCTTCGCAAAATCCCGATACCAGAGCATGGACTCCGGTAGGAAAGCTCACGCGCACAAGCGATGGATACCGCTTTGCCTACACCAAAGGCATTCTGGATTTCCCAAACTTCACGCCGTTCGGCCGGATGAGCGACGTCACCGTTCCTTACTTGTCAAAGGAACTGTTTCCGTTGTTCGCGAACCGAATTCTGGCGAAGAATCGTCCAGAGCACAGCGAGTACCTCGGTTGGCTCGGATTGTCGGCCACGAAACACGATGAGCTAGAGGAGCTCTCGCGCACCGGTGGTCTCCGCGCGACAGATAGCCTTGAGTTGATCCCCTGTCCGGCGCCTAGTCCGGACGGGTTCTACGAGGAGTTCTTCTTCTGCCGTGGCCTCAGCCACCTTCCTGCGGCTACTCAATCAAGGGCAAATGAGCTAGTCCGTGGCGAGCGACTTTATATCTTGCGTGACATCCAGAACGGCTGGGATTCCGATGCTCTGGCTTTGAGAACCGATGATCCGGTCTCCTTGGTGGGCTATGCACCTGCGTATTTTGCAAGGGATTTCTCCGAGCTTTTGAGGCGACAGGGCCCTAACTCGGCAGTTGTCACGGTTGAGAAGGTAAGTCCCTCAGCTCCTCTTCAATACCGTCTACTCTGTCGGCTTCGTGCGCCTTGGCCGGAAGGTTTTTCGCCTTGTTCGGAAGAGCGATTCAAAGAAATTGCGGGTAGCGATATCAGCGACGTGGTGTCAAAGAGTCTCAACGGGATCCATGTCGGTGGCTAAAAGCCTCCTGATGCATTTGAGTAGTAATGGGACGTTGGCGAGCGCCTTTCGTATCTAATTCAGGCTTTTCTCGACTGTCGCGAGCCACCAGTCTGCACCGGGCGTGCTTCTCTGCGGGGTAAAACGTGCAAGTGTTTGGATTCTAAGCAAAACATCGCGGACTCGAGACCTGGTCCCGGGTAGATCGGCCCATTCTCTGAGGACGTTGGCGGTTGTAACTGTCCTCACACCAACAGTGGGTGAGGCTGCGACGAGAGTAGCTTTCTTGTCATCAGTTACTAATTCAAGATTTCGAGCTTTGGCTATCGCGAGTGCTTGGGCTTCTCCATCGTCTAGTTCGGTGGCGAAGTCAACGTAAAGCTCCATTTCGTAAGGTGACTCGGGCGCCATCTCCAGTATCTTTTCGCCCAAAAGATTCTCACGAGCTATGGAAGCCACGGCTACAAGCCCGTCTGTTCCATAGTCTCTCGTGTATATCGCCTCACTTAGGACTGCCGAACATAACCACCACGTCCCAGGTAACCTCTCAAGCTCCGTTAGGCCGCCCCAGCCAGAATAAAGATTGAGCAACGCACAGCAGTCTAAGACGCGCCCGCTCATTTGCTGCTGCCGGCGGAACCTGAGATGAGCGAATGGCTCAGTGACAGTGGAACCATGGACATGGTTCCATCCATATCATCCGACGCTTGTGAGCACAACTCGACAATTTCTCGCGCCTTGAGCCGATCGCAACGCAAGAGCTTGGCTAGCTGCCCTTCGGAGAACCTTCCGGCTAGGTACTGCTGGACGGCGAGTAGCCTGTATCTTTCTGGGTAGGACTCAGTTAGATCTCCGTCGCTTGACCGCCCCAAACCAGCTTCCTCGCGAAGAGACCTCACAGGCACACGCTCCTCACTTAGCTGATCCCAGCTGCCACGCGGAATGAGTTTCAGTTGCTCGAGCCTCAGGCAGGCAGCCATGACGGAGACCACGAAGTAGTCTGCCATTCTGCAAAGGTCCCCTACATTGAAGTCGCCGGACTTTTCGAGATCCTCATAAAACCGTTTTTGGATTCCAGCTTCGGGCATCAAGAACGCGGCGGCAAACGAATCTGCAAATCGCTCGTTGCGAGGCTTGCGGTCACTGTGAGCTACATAGTCGACGCCCGGTTCATCGCGGTCTATCAGAAAGTGCGCGTACTCATGGGCTACGGTCCATCGGCGGCGCTCGAGCGGATGTACGCGGTTGATTAGAATGCAATATCCGAAATCGTGTGCAAAGGCATACATACCAGCCAGCTTTGAATCCAAGCTGTCAACGAATACGTGTATCCCGACTTTTTCCAATAACTTGCGGGGTGCGCTGACGGGAAGGTGAGATCCTAAGTTAAGCCGCTCACGCTCCTCCTTGGCGCACACCTCCGCGAACCGTTCCACTGGTCCCGCTGGTACCCGCACCGCTGGTGGGAAATCGCTCGAAAGCCTCACGCCTGCTTGTGCTTCTAGGAGCTGGTAATCCTCTACAAAGGCCGCAAGCTTGTTAACAGCTGCCTGCAACCCCTCTTGTCCTTGGTGCGTAGCGTCCAGCGCTGAGCGTAGGTGAGGAGTTAACTTTTGGGAGTCCTGCTTCCGTAGTAACTGGCTGACGGGAGTGCCATAAAGAGTCGCCAGGCGGACCAGTTCTTCGGGCTTTGGTCGCCGAACCCCCTTTTCGATGGCAATGAAGGTTGGCCGGCTCATACCTAAATCTTGTGCCGCAGTCTCTTGAGTGATCTTTGCTGCCTTGCGTGCAGCCAACAGCCGCTCCGCAAGAGAATCAGTTTTGACGTCGCGATAAGTCATACAACTGCTGCCTCGGATCCGTTTGAGAGAAACTCACGTGGTCCGTACACGGCAAGCACCTCTTGGGCATGCCTCTGGTGTAGCATCCCGAGCCATTCGTCTACATCCGCTGGGACTTGCGTTGACCGCAAGTGGTTTTCCATGCGTCTAAGCACGGCTGGATCGGAGTTCAACCAACCGAGGGCGTTCTTCTTGTAGAGGTGGAGATAGTCTGAGTTGTCCTGAGATACCGGGGACTCATTGAATATGTCGAGCGCGTAATGGGAGCCGTCGTCGGGTACACCCGCGACAGCGAACGCTTGCCTTCTTTCCACGCAGGCAGGGCACTCACCGCAGTGGGTAACGCCAGAGATACGCAGTGAGCTATGCACGCATGATCTAGAAGCTTGTACCCATCCACCAAGTCCTTCGGCTGCGATCTCTTTGAGCATCTCGCCCTTGGTTCGCTGAGCGTTAGGCAGGCGGATATTGATCGCTTCGCCAACTACTTCTGACGCGAGCTCAGACATCAGCCGCAAAAAAGCTGGGTGGGCTCCGCGGGTCGCGAGCGACGTCCCGAGCATTCCTCCCATAGGGGGCAGGTTGATAGACCCCACGCCGTTCTCAAACATTTGAATTTCATCAAGTCCGTAGGCTTCCGCGGCGAGCACAGCCGCCGCACAAAAAAAGAACGCGCGACTTCTTTGAGTTTTCTCCTGAGTCCGAAGCCGCACCGCTTTTCCGCCGCTTAGAAACGTAGAAAGGGTAGAGTGGTGCACCTGCGGTACAAGTCGAAGTTGTTGATCGAGCAGGTCTTTTAGCTCTGCCAACTGGCGCTGTACAACTTGGGGGATGCCCGTGTGGTGAGCAACCGTGATGAGCATGAGATTGTCTGCACCTTGGAGGAGCTGACTCGCCAGCCCTGCGGCTGAGTCAAGCCCACCGCTGTACAGGGCGAGCTGTTCAGGTGCAGGAACGATAGGAAGATAGCTTTGATATCCAAGGTCGTCGGTTGGACGGCGCCTGGATACAAAAGAAAGCTCCCAAGCGTCCTCGGTAAGCAACTTGATCGTTTGCCAAAGAAGAGTCCCGACGCTACTAGAGCTCCAGAAGGGAAGGTCATCGACCTCAAATTGAGCACTTATACGGCGCATCCCGTGCTCGTTACCAGATCGCTTCTTCCGCTTAGTGATGCGATCGATCGTATAGATGCCGGCGGCAATGCGAAGGAGGTCGAGAGAGCGGGGGTGCGGGAGAACTAGCAAGGCTTTGAAAAAGCCATCCGCATTGAGATTTAGTGCTTGCTCATGCACTTCGCCCTTCACGAGAACTCGGCTGTGGCTTCCCGTCACAACGTAGTGGTCATACATGATCGGAAGGCTTCTGGTGCGAACGAGGGGCAGGGAGAAGCGATCGCTTCAACAGCGACTTGGCGTGCTGTATTGGCCGCGAGGCTCTCTTGATGATCCGCGGCGGCGCTTCGCTCCGCAGCGAGTGTTCAAGCGTGCTAGCAATTTGTTCTTTCGAGCTCTCGAGGGCAGCCCGCGTGGCGATATCGAGTTGGCGTTGGCGCTCTTCCGAAATACCCAGATCCCGCCGCATAGCGAAGCGGCTCGCCTGATCTCTCACCGCATCGATGAGGAGCTCTGTAATCTTGTGAGCGATGACGCTTGGTTCTAGCGAGGGACTGATCCGGTACGCCGTCTCCACCCATCTGCCAAGCGACGCATCTTTTAGGGAAGCTACAGCGGCTTGCAATGCATACAAGTCTTCGCCACAAGCTTTAAGCACTAGATAGAGGGGTTGCTTCCGGAGCTTCCGGGTCAGTACCTCAAGACAATCTTCCGCCAAGCGGCCTGCGGCCTCGGTAGAGCTTACCTTTGGGTCAGCCACTACAGCGAGCCACCGTGGGTAGTTCTGGCGGCTACCTACATCAAGGATCTCGTTCTCTGCCATCGCTAAGCGCTCGCATCAGGTGATCAAAATTTGACCACCTGTGTTTTACAATGTCAAGAAATCTCTTCGATATAGTTTTACATTTGGCAAAGTTCGATCGTGTGGAGGCTCGGCTGCGCTAGAGCTGCAGCCCTTGCGGCGCCGCCAAGAAGAGCGAGGAAGCCAAGCCGCAGACGGTGCGGCAAGAGCTCAACCCCTAAAGTACGTCAGATGGCAAAACCATCGCTTGCGGTGTTCGGGGCGAGCACAGACCATGAGCGTACTGACAAGGTGGAACGCTCATGCATGGTTGCTGATCCAGTACAGGTCGCGGCGAACAGTCAGGCGTATGCCGCTTGGGTGCAGGCGGTCGGCGCGATCCTCGCTCTTGCTACCACCATTTGGCTGAATCGAGTGGATGCGTTTGAGCGTCGTATCGATCGGGATGCCCGAGCCCGCAATGCCGGCATTTTTCTGAAACCAATTCTCGTGGGCTTTCGCAAGGAGCTCGCGGAGGCCTTGGAACAGGTCGACGGCGGACAAAGCCTGGAATCCGTTGGTCCGATGGACGATGACGGTCAAGGCTATGGGTTCGCAGGAATATGGACGCCCCCTTCCAAGTTGACCGACAGCCTGCCGGCTGTCGCGGAGCTTGGTTCGGCGGCCAAGGCTGTCCAAGAAGCCTACAGGCGTATGGAGGATTTGCGGAACGCTTTTGGCAAGCACTACATCGAAGAGATTGGCGAGTGCCACTACGACGATGAGGAGATGAATCAGGCGAGCCTTCTCATGGCGCGTACGTGCCTAGCTGCTGTTGATGCAGCCATCGAAGAGGTCGATCGGTTGTACCGGTAGGAGAGGCTCCTGTGCGCGCCTGGAGCGCGTGAACGGAGCCTCAAACGTGCTCGCATGACGCTCCAAGTGTGAGTAGCTCTGGGAGTAACCCCAGAGGGCTGTTTGCGGGATTTGCGGAGGAGACCGACCTTGGAGTCCCCCCTTGGGCACCAATACGAAGCGGCAGTCATTTCCGCTCCCGAAAACCCGCCGTAAGGCGGGTTTTTTGTTGGCGTGGTGCGCGAACGCTTGCATTGCGGGGAGCGGCCACCTACTTTTCGTTGACTATTCCCAAGGAGGGCTTGAAGTGATCAACATCGTGCTCGTGGACGATCACGAACTGGTACGCACCGGCTTTCGCATGATCCTGCAGCAGCAGCCGGACGTACGCATCAAGGGCGAGGCAGGGACGGCGGAAGAAGGGTTGCGGCTGATCCGCTCGCTGGCGCCGGACGTGGCGCTGGTCGACGTACACATGCCCGGCATGAGCGGCATCGAGCTGACCGAGCGGGTGATCCGTGCCAAGCTCAACACGCACATCATCATCATCACCGTGGTCGACGACGCACGCTTTCCCAAGCGCCTGCTCGACGCAGGTGCACTCGGCTACCTCACCAAGGGTTGCTCGGCGGACGAACTGCTGGTGGCGGTACGCCAGGTGGCCAGCGGGCGTCGTTACCTGGCGCCGGCAGTGGCACAACAGCTCGCCCTGGCCACGCTCGACGGCAACAGCGGCTCGCCGTTCGACGCGCTGTCCAGCCGCGAGTTGGAGGTCGCCATGATGCTGGTTCGCGGCAAGCCGCTGACGGTGATCGGCGACCAGCTCAACCTGAGTCCCAAGACCGTGTCCACCTACAAGCAGCGCCTGATGGAGAAGCTGCAGGTCGAGCACGTGATTGGCCTGGCACACCTGATGACGGTACACGGGCTGCTGGACGCACCCAACCAGGTCGGCTGAGGCTCACGCGCAACGGCCGGCCCTGCAGCCGGGCACGGCCATCCCCCGCGTGTAGGAGCGCACCTGCGCGCGACCACCATGCGCGGTCGCGCAAGGATGTGTCCCAGCAGCGGAACTCGCAGGGTTGAACCAAAAAAAAGCCGGACGTCCGTCCGGCTTTTTTCGTGCTTCGGTTCGCGGGATCTCAACCCTGGGCCGCATCCCGGGGCGGACGCCCGTCGTCGTCGTCGTCGGACGGCGCCGGTTCCTGCGTCGTTTCTGCAGAGGAGGCGGCGGCCACCGAGCGGGGCGGCGCATGGGCAAGCAGGTCGCCCTGCTTGGGCAGCGGAACCGGCGATTCGGACGCCGCCGGCGCTTGCTCGATTTCCGTGTCGACCGGGGTCTGCGGCTCCGCGGCGGGCTCGGCTGGCGCGACCGGGATGATCGGCGATTCCTGTGCCGGCTCCGGCGTGGAGGCGGCCAGCGGAACTTCGGACACGGGCTCCTCCATCGGCGCAGCAGCGACGGGCGTCACGGCCTCGGGCGTCATAGCCACGGGTGCGGGTTCCTCGGCCTCGGTCGCAGCCGGAATCGGCGGGAGCGGCGGCAGATTGAACGCCGTCGCCGCGGGTGCGGGGCTCAAGGCCTCCGGAGCCTGCGGTTTGCCGGCCGGGGGCTCGGCCCGCGGCGCCGCTGTCGGCACGACCTCAGCCTCGGTCTGGATCGGCTCCTGCGCCGCGCCGGCGGGCATGGTTGCCGTGGCCGCCAGGACGGCGGGGGCGACCGCAGCATTCGACGGGGCGCGATCCGCCTCGCGCGTCGGCGCGTCGGACTCGTCACCCTCGCGATCCTCGTCGTCCAGCTCGTCGAGCTGATTCGGCGTTCCATCCTGGGCGACCGTACCGTCCTCATGGCGGCGACGGCGGCGACCGCCACGACGGCCACGACGACGGCGGGGCTGGCTGCCTTCGGTTTCGGGCTTGGCCTCGGGCGCGACGGTACCGGCCTCGATCTGGGCGGCAACGGGCGCCTCGATCTCCTTCACCGGCTCGCTGGCCGGCGTCGGTGCGGCGGTGGCTGCCGGCTGTTCCGCCTGCGGCGGACGCGGAGCGCGTTCCGGGCGAGCCTGCGGCTGCTTGCGCGGCTCCTGGTTCTCGTTGCCGGCCGACGAGGTGGCGGCTGGCTTGGGCTGGCGCGGCTGCTGCTCACGGGCCTGCTGCTGCGGCTGGCGCGTGCCGGCCTCGGCGTTGCCGCGCTGACGCGGGTTGTTGTTCCTGCCGGAAGCGGCCTTGGGCTGTTGCTGCGACTGAGCCTGTTCGCGACGTCCGGCACGCTGGCCGTTCTGGCCCTGCTGCTGCGGACGGTTGCGCTCGTCGCGGCGACCCTGGCGGCCGGCCGGCTGTGCGGACTGGGCGCGCTCGCGGGGCGCTTCGGGGGCCGGCGCGGCGGCACTGCGGAACCAGCCGAGCAGGCGCGAAATCACGCCGCCTTGCGGTGCGGGCGCACTGGCCGGACGCGGACGCTGGTGCGGCGCGGCGGGGGCGGGCGCAGCGGCCGGCGCTTCTTCGCGCACCGGTGCCGGCGTCGCCGGCACGATGCCGCTGACGGCGGGCTGCTCGGAGCTGCCCAGGGCCTGGCCCATCTTCGGGATCGGCGCGGCCTCGACCGTGGTAAGCCGCTCGTAGCTGGGCTTGCTGTGCTCGCCCATGTCCGCTTCCTTGATCCGCTGGATCTGGATGTGCGGCGTCTCGAGCTTTTCGTCGGCGACGATGACCACGTGCACCTTGTTGCGCAGTTCGATCTCGACCACGCTGGCGCGCTTCTCGTTGAGCATGAAGTTGGCCACCGTCGGCGGGGCCTGCACCAGCACCTGGCCGGTGTTGTCTTTCATGGCGTGCTCTTCGATCAGACGAAGGGTCGAGAGCGCCAGCGATTCGATACCGCGGATGTGGCCGTGACCCTCGCAGCGCGGGCAGACGACCTGGGTGGCTTCGCCCAGGCTCGGACGCAGGCGCTGACGCGACATCTCCAGCAGGCCGAAGCGGCTGATGCGGCCGATCTGCACGCGGGCGCGATCGAGCTTGAGCGCGTCCTTCAACTTCTCTTCGACTTCGCGCTGGTGGCGCGGGCTGTCCATGTCGATGAAGTCGATGACGATCAGGCCGCCGGCGTCGCGAATGCGCAACTGGCGGGCGATCTCGACGGCCGCCTCGCAGTTGGTGTTGAACGCGGTCTCCTCGATGTCCGAGCCCTTGGTGGCCTTGGAGGAGTTGATGTCGATCGCGGTCAGCGCTTCGGTCTGGTCGATCACGATCGAGCCGCCCGAGGGCAGGCGCACCTGGCGGTCGAACGCGCTCTCGATCTGGGTCTCGATCTGGTAGCGCGAGAAGAGCGGGGTGTCATCCTTGTAGAGCTTGAGCTTGCGCAAGGCGTTGGGCATCACCTGCTGCATGAACTCGCGCGCGTCGTTGTAGAGCGATTCCTCGTCGATGAGGATCTCGCCGATGTCGTTGCGCAGGTAGTCGCGCAGGGCGCGGATGAAGAGCTTCGATTCCTGGTAGATCAGGAACGGCGCCTTCTGCTTGGCCGCGGCCTCGGAAATCGAGCGCCACAGGGTCAGCAGGTAGTCCAGGTCCCACTGCAGCTCTTCGGCGTCGCGGCCCATGCCGGCGGTGCGCACGATCAAGCCGACGTCTTCCGGAACGGTGAGATGGTCGAGCGCTTCCTTCAGTGCCTGCCGATCCTCGCCTTCGATCCGGCGAGAGACGCCGCCGGCCTTCGGGTTGTTCGGCATCAGCACCATGTAGCGGCCGGCCAGGCTGATGAAGGTGGTCAGCGCCGCGCCCTTGTTGCCGCGCTCTTCCTTCTCGACCTGGACGACCAGTTCCTGGCCTTCCTTCAGCAGCTCGCGGATGCTGGACTTGTTCGGGTTCAAGCCCGGGGTGAAGTACTGGTCGGCGATTTCCTTCAGCGGCAGGAAACCGTGGCGCTCGGCGCCGTAATCGACGAAGCAGGCTTCCAGGGATTGCTCGACGCGGGTGATGCGGCCCTTGTAGATATTGGCCTTTTTCTGCTCGCGGGAGGGAATCTCGATATCGAGGTCGTACAGCGTCTGGCCATCGACAATGGCCACGCGCAACTCTTCACGCTGAGTTGCGTTGATCAACATGCGCTTCATTGTAGTTTTCTTCCTTCGGCCTGGCCGCGCGTCGCGTGCCACGGTGGCGCCTAACTCAGGCTGCCTGCCGGGATCGCGCCGCTGCGGGTGGCGGCAAATAAAACCGGCATCGTCCGACACCGGGGTGATTCGTGGCACGCGCTTAGCCGTCTCGCCACCCCCTGGCGGCGGACAACGGCATCCCGAACCGTTACGATATTCGGGAGTTTACGGCCGGCTGCCGGGGTGGCCACCGGCGCAATCCTCGCCTTTGGTCGCGGACGGGCGTCCCCGCCACGAACGAACTCGAAGGGGGACATAAAGCGCCCGCCGAGTATCCTATTACCCCAGGTTTTTTTCAATGCAGACGGTAACTTCCCATGACGCACCTCAAGGTGTGCGTCAAGTCGATATCGGCCCCGAACGCGACGGCCAACGGATCGACAACGCCTTGATGACCCTGCTCAAGGGCGTGCCCAAGAGCATGATCTACCGCCTGCTGCGCACCGGCCAGGTGCGCGTGAACGGCAAGCGGGCCAAGCCGGATACGCGTCTCAGTGCCGGCGATATTCTGCGCATCCCACCGGTACGCACGGCCGAGAAGGCGCCCGAGCGGGGGCCGTCCGCCGACATGGTGGCCGCGGTCGCCGAGGCGGTGATCTTCGAGGACAAGCATTTCCTGGCGATCGACAAGCCCTCGGGCATCGCCAGCCACGGCGGGTCCGGGGTAAGCCACGGCGCCATCGAACTGCTGCGTGCCGCCCGCCCGGAGCAGCACCTGGAGCTGGTCCACCGGCTCGACAGGGATACCAGCGGCGTGCTGGTGTTCGCCAAGACCCGCGCCGGGCTGACCGGCCTGCAAGCGGCGATCCGTGCCGGTCAGGTGACCAAGCAGTACCTATGTCTGATGGTCGGCCACCCGCCCAAGGCGCGTTTCGACGTCAACGCGCCGCTGCTGAAATCGGTGCTGCAAGGCGGAGAACGGATGGTAAAAGTGTCCGATAACGGCAAGCCGTCGTTGACTTTTTTTCGCGAGATGGAGCAGCTCACCGGCGCTCGCCTGATGCAGGCGACGCTGGGCACCGGGCGCACCCACCAGATCCGCGTGCACGCCGCCCACATCGGCCATCCGCTGGCCGGGGACACCAAATACGGCGATCGCGAGGCCAACAAGCGCTTCCGCGAGAAGGGCCTGCAACGGCTGTTCCTGCACGCCGCGCACATGGGATTCGAACTGGAGGGGCGTGCCTATGGCTTCTCCGCGCCGCTGCCGGAGGACTTGAAGAATTTCCTCGATGCCCTTGGCGACAAAGGGAAAAGTAACCGCTGGCTCAGGCCAGCAGCGCCTCGACCCGGGCCGCGCAAACAAAATCGTTGAGCGAAAGACCGCCCACGTCGTGGGTGGACCACAGCACTTGGCAATGGCCGTAACCGGCCTCGAGGTCGGGATGATGATCCTCTCGGTTGGCCATGAAACCGACCGCGTTGATGAAACCCAGCGTGCGGTGAAAATCGTCGAAGCGGAAGTCCTTGACGATGGCCTTGCCATCGTTCGCGAGCTGCCAGCCAGGTAGCTGCGCCAGCAATTCCTGCGCCTGGTCTGGCGTGATCGCGTGTTCCTTGCCCTTGCGCGGCTGGCAATGCTGGTTGGCGAGGTCGTTGCGGTTCATTGCGGGCTCCGGCCATGGAAAAAGACGAAGGGTCCGAGTTGCGCGGGAAAAAGTCAAAACGCACATTGCAGGAGCCCGCTTGCGGGCGATGCTCTCCGGTCTGAACGCCAGGCATCGCCCGCAAGCGGGCTCCTACAAAAAGCGGGGCATCCGGACTTTTGGGTGAAACAGGACTAAAATGGTGCTGTTTTCGCCGGCCGTCCCCACCGGCGCTGGAGAGTCCGTTCGATGATCGATATTTCCGACCGCGCGCAGCAGCATTTCCGCCGCCTGCTGGCCCAGCAGGGCGATGAGCTCGGCATCCTGCTGCGCGTGACCGCGCCGGGCACGCCGGCCGCCAACTGCGAGCTGGAGTTCTGCGAGCCGCGTGATCTCGGCGGCAACGAGTGGCTGGTCGAGTGCGAGGGGTTCAACTTTTACCTGGAAGGCGACAGCGCGCGCTGGCTGGACGGCGCCAGCATCGACTACGAACCCAATCCGACCGGTGGCCAGCTCAACATCCGCGCGCCGCGCATCAAGGGGGAGATTCCTGGTGCGGATGCGGGCTTGATCGAGCGGGTGCGCTATGTGCTCGAGGCCGAGATCAATCCACGGATTGCCTCGCATGGCGGGCGCGTGAGCCTGCTGGAGGTCACTTCGGACGGCGCCGTCCTGCTTCAGTTCGGCGGCGGCTGCCACGGCTGCAGCATGGTGGACGTCACGCTCAAGAACGGCGTGGAGAAGACGCTGCGCGAGCGGGTGCCGGAAATCACGGCGGTGCGCGATGCGACCGACCACAGCGGTGGGCGCAATCCCTATTACAAGGAACAGGCCGGCAGCTCGGCGATGGGGTGAGACCTGGTCGGCGAAGAGGTGCTTTTGCTCCCTCTCCCCTCCGGGGAGAGGGCTGGGGTGAGGGGCCGGGGCTCGCGATGATCTCTATCAGAAACGTCAGCGGGGGTTCTTTCCCGGACCGGCAGGCTAGCGTTTGAATCCGTGCATGGCGGTCGCGCACAGGTGCGCTCCTACAGGGTTTCCGGCCAGCCTTGGTCCCTCACCCCAACCCTCTCCCCGGCGGGGAGAGGGGCGAACGAAAAAGGCCCGCTGGAAGCGGGCCTTTTATTTTTACTTGATTGAAGCTGGCTTACTTGTCGCCCTGGATATGTCCGTCCAGCGTGTGCAGCTTGGTCGGCAGGCCGGAGAAGTAGGCGGCGACGTCTTCGATGTCCTGGTCGGACAGGGTGGCGACGAAGCCCTTCATGATCGGGTTGTTGCGGCGGCCATCCTTGTACTCGTGCAGCGCCTGCTGCAGGTACAGGTTGTACTGGCCGGCCAGGCGCGGGTACTGCGGGTCGACCGCGTTGCCGTCGGCACCGTGGCAGGCGAAGCAGGCCGCGGCCTTGGTCTTGCCGTTGTCGACGTTGCCTTCGGCCAGCAGCGCGGTGGAGGACAACGCCAGCACGGCGCCGAAGAAGAGCAGGGTGAGCGCACGCTTCATGCGGGATTCCTTCGAGGCTTACTTGGCGAGGCTGGAGAGATAGGCAGCGATGTCGTCGATGTCCTGGTCGGACAGACTCTGCGCTTGCGCCATCATGGTCGGATGCGTGCGATCGCCGGTCTTGTAGCCGTGCAGCGCGTTGATGATGTACTGCTCGTTCTGCCCGGCGATCTTCGGCACCGGATAGTCCGGGTACGCATTGGTGTAGCCGTCGATACCGTGGCAACCGTTGCAGGTGTAGACCAGCTTGCGGCCGTTGGCCTTGTCGCCCGCGGCGTGGGCGTTGCCAGCGGCGAGGAGGGCTGCGGCCACGGTCAGGCCGAGCAGTTGCAGTCGAATCATCGAGTCATTCCCACGCTTGGGGTACAAAGTCGCGGAAGTATAGTGTCTGCTTCACGCGACGGACAACTTGACGCAGTGCCCTGATGCAAATCAGGCGCATGGCGAGGCTCCCGTCAGGCGCCCGGAGCAGACCTCAGAACAGGCTCTTGAAGATCTGGATGCCGGCGGCGTATTCGCCGATCACGGTGCCCGCGCTGACCAGGATGAAGTTGAGCAGGGTCCGCGCCACGCGGTTCTTCCACCAGCCGGTCCACTCGGCGATGTCGTCGCGCAGTGTCTCGAAGTCGGCCACGCGCGGGCGGCGGATCCACGCTTCGGCCATGGCGCTGATGCCACCGGCGGGGATGCCTGGCCGGAACGGCTTGATCGGAGCGGCGATGAAGGCGGCCACGATGCTCAGCGGGTGCCCGCCTGCCGCCAGGGCGCCCAGCGCGGCGCAGCCGCCGGTGAACAGGACCCAGTTGCGCAGCGCCAGCGCGCCCAGCGAAGGGTTGCGATGGAAGGCATAGGCGATCGCCGCGAACACCAGCAGCACCAGGCCGAGTGCCAGCCACTTGGGCCAGCGCGCCTTGGGCGGCAGTTGCGCCAGTTCGGCGATGCGCATGGCCGGCGGCACCTGCTGTTCGCGCAGGTGTCCGCACAGGCCCTTGAGGTGGCCGGCGCCGATCACCACCAGCACGCGGCGCACGGCCGGCGCGCCCTGCGCCTGCTCGCGCAGGCGAGCGGCCATGTATTCGTCGCGCTCGCCGATCAGGCTGTTGTAGAGCGGTGCGGAGTTCTGCGCGAACTCGCCGAAGGCGCTTTCCAGCAGGTCGCCTTCCTTGAGCTTCTCGATTTCCTTTTCGTCGACCTGCTCGCGCTCGAACACGCTGGCAATCAGGCCACCCAGCAAGCCAAAGCGCGCCCACGTGCCTACGCTGCGCCAGGCGCGCTTGAGCGTGGTGCCGACCTCGCGATCGATCAGCCAGACCGGCAGGTTGGTGCGCTCGGCACCGTCCATCGCGGCCTTCATCTCGGCGCCGGGCTGGATGCCGTACTGCGCGGCCAGCCGCTGCTGGAAGGACGACAGCACCAGGCTTGCCGCCACCATGCCGACCTTGCCCTGGCGGATCACCTGGAACAGGTCCATCTGCTTGAAGGCATCGGGATTGCGCATGCCTTCGGCGCGGCTGGGGCAGAGCTCCACCGCGACCGCGTCGAACGCCTCGTTGGCCACCAGCGCCTCGACCGCCGCCACGCTGGCGCGCGAGACGTGCGCCGTGCCCAGCACCACGTATTCCACGCCGTCGCGGGTGACGCGCTCCAGGGGCTGGTCGAGCAAGGGGGCGGGCAGGGCGACGTCGGAATCGGAAAAGGTCATGCGTTGTCCGGGATGCGGGTGGTGGGCGCAAGCCCACCCTACAGGGGTGTTCGTAGGGTGGGCTTCAGCCCACCATTTTCAATCCCGATAGCGCTTGAGCAGATCGCCGTACGCATCGATGCGTCGGTCGCGCAGGAACGGCCAGATCCGACGCACGTGCTCGCTGCGCTCGAGGTCCACGTCGACCACCAGCAGCTCGCGTCCATCCGTGCCGGCCCTGGCGAGAAATTCGCCCTGCGGCCCGGCCACGAAACTGGTGCCCCAGAACTGGATGCCAGCGCCCACGCCGGACGGATCGGCCTCGTAACCGGTGCGGTTGCAGGCGAGCAACGGCAGCCCGTTGGCCACGGCGTGGCCGCGCTGCACGGTCACCCACGCCTCGCGCTGGCGGTCCTTCTCCGCCTGCTCGTCGCTCGGGTCCCAGCCGATCGCCGTCGGGTAGAGCAGTAGCTGAGCCCCGGCCAGCGCCATCAGCCGTGCGGCTTCCGGATACCACTGGTCCCAGCACACAAGGACGCCCAGCCGGCCGACCGAAGTGTCGATCGGCTCGAAGCCCAGGTCGCCCGGCGTGAAGTAGAACTTCTCGTAGAACGCCGGATCGTCCGGGATGTGCATCTTGCGGTACTTGCCGGCGATCGCCGCGGAGCGATCGAACACCACCGCGGTGTTGTGGTACAGCCCCGTGGCGCGCTTCTCGAAGATCGAAGCGACCACGACGAGCTTGAGTTCCTGCGCGAGCTTGCCGATGCGCTCGGTGCCCGGGCCCGGGATGGTCTCGCCGAGCTCGAACTCGTCGACGCACTCGCGCTGGCAGAAATAAGGCCCGTTGTGCAGCTCCTGCAGCAGCACGAGCTGCGCGCCGGCTGCGGCGGCTTCGCGCAGTCCAGCCTCGATCGCATCGAGGTTCGCGTCGCGGCTGCCGCGGTTGGTTTCCTGCAGCAGCGCCACCTTGAGTGTCTTGCCGGTCATGCCTGTCTCTTGCCTTCAAGTCGAGACAGGCAGTTTAGCGGAGCGGGGCGACGCGGTTGTCGCCAAAGTGTTGCTGCGGCGGGACGCGTTCAGCCCAGCAAACCGGCCGGCAACTGCATGGTGATGCAGTGCAGGCTGCCGTTCTGCCAGATCAGCGGACGGCACGGCACCTGCACCACTTCGCGTCCAGGGTAGGCGGCACCGATGATGCGGGCGGCCTCGTCATCGGACGCGTCGCCGTAGGCAGGCACGAGCACGGCGCCGTTGATCACCAGGTAGTTGGCATAGGAGGCGGCCAGCCGGCGGCCTTCGTCCAGGATCGGCTGTGCCCAGGGTAGCGGGGATAGGCGGTACGGCTTGCCCTCGGGCGTGCGCAGCGCGGCCAGCTCGGCAGCCATGCGTTCCAGCTCCTGGTGATGCGGGTCGGCCGGGTCATCGCAAGCCTGGAACACGATGCGCTCGCCCGGCGCAAAGCGGGCGAGGGTGTCGATATGGGCGTCGGTGTCGTCGCCCTCGAGGTAGCCGTGGTCCAGCCACAGCACGCGCGGGGCATGCAGGCTTTCGCGCAGGATGGCATCCATCGCTTCGCGCGACTGCTCCGGGTGGCGCTGATGCAGGCAGCGCCAGGTGGTCAGCACGGTGCTGCCGCCGTCGCTCTCGATGCCGCCGCCTTCCAACGCCCAGTCCACGCGTTCGTGCGCTGCCGGGCCGAATACCCCGGCAGCGACCAGGCCGGCGACCAGTGCATCGTCCTGCTCGGCGCCAAACTTGCCGCCCCAGCCGGTGAAGCGGAAATCCGTGAGCTGGAAGCCCTGCGCGGAAACCAACGTGATCGGACCGGAGTCGCGCAGCCAGGTGTCGTCGTACGGAAGCTCGACGAAGCGGATGCGTTCGAGGTCCACGCCCGAGCCACGCAGCGCGCCTTTGGCCGCCGCGCGTACAGCCTCGTTCGCGACGATCACGACCAGCGGCTGAAAGCGGGTAACCGCGGCGGCCAGCGCGGTATAGGTGGTCTCCACCTCGGCCAGGCGCTCGGCCCAGTCGGTGCCTTCATGCGGCCAGGCGATCAGTACCGCGTCCTGCGGTTCCCATTCGGCCGGCAGGCGCAGGTTGGGGGAGGAGGTCATCGCGCGCTCGCTTGAAGTTTCGGAAACGGCGAAGTGTAGTTGACCTACTGACACGGAGCGATGAGGCACGAACAAAAACGGACCCCCGCCTTCGCGGGGATCCGTTGTCCTTGCTCCCGGCGTGGGCGGTTTACTGCGCCGTCGCGGGAGTGTGGTTGTTTCCGGCCGGGGTGTTGAGCACCGAATGGATCACGTGGTCGTGCTCGAAGTACACGATGAACGTCTTGTAGTCCCAGCGGTTGATGACCGGGTGCTTCTGGCTGTCGCCACCGCGCGGCTGCAGCTTGCGCTGGGGCGCGCCGTAGCGCTTCTCGACCTGCGCCATGGTCATGCCGCGGGTGGGCAGGTTCATGCCCTGTTCCTGCTGCACGCGATTGATCAGCAGGCTGTCGCCCGCCTGCGCGGCCATCGGCGCGCCAAACGCGATCGCGGCGAGCATCGCCAGACCGCCAGTGAGCTTGACCATGATTCCCCTCTCCACAAAGGTCCTGTGCGGCGCCGTTGTAGCAGATGTGCGACAACCGCGCCACGGCGAGCGCTGGCCTCTGCGATGGGCTAGGCATTCGAAGCCCGGCTATCATGGCGGGTCGCCCGTGCACGTTCCCTTTCCGATGATTGCGTTCCGCCATTTCGCCCTCCGCCGCGGCAGCCGCCTGCTGCTCTCCGACATCGATCTCACCATCCAGAGCGGTTGGCGCCTGGGCGTGATCGGCCGCAACGGCTGCGGCAAGTCCAGCCTTTTCGCGGTTCTGCAGGGACGGCTGGAGTCCGATGCGGGCGAGCTGGATATGCCGGCGAAGCTGCGCCTGGCCTCGGTCGCACAGGAAACGCCCGCGCTGCCGGACGCCGCGCTGGACTACGTGCTTGGCGGCGACGAAGAAGTCGCGGCGGCCCTGCGCGAGGAGGCCGTGGCGCAGGACCGTGGCGATGCCGAGGCCATGGCCCGCGCCCACCATCGCATCGAGGAGCTGCACGGCTACGACGCCCGCGCCCGCGCCGGCCGCCTGCTGCATGGCCTCGGGTTCGCGCCGGAGACCCACGAGCGGGCGGTGAAGGAGTTCTCCGGCGGCTGGCGCGTGCGCCTGAACCTGGCGCGGGCGCTGATGGCGCCGTCCGATCTTTTGCTGCTCGACGAGCCGACCAACCATCTGGACCTGGACGCAGTGCTTTGGCTGGAGGAATGGCTGCGCCGCTACCAGGGCACGCTGCTGGTGATCTCGCACGACCGCGAGTTCCTCGACGCGGTGACTTCGCACACGCTGCACCTGCACGAGGGCAGGGCGCGGCTGTACACCGGCAACTACAGCGCCTTCGAGCGCCTGCGAGCCGAGCAGCTGCGCCAGCAGCAGATCGCGCACGAGCGCGAACAGGCCGAGCGCGCGCACCTGCAGTCGTTCGTCGACCGCTTCAAGGCGAAGGCGAGCAAGGCCAAGCAGGCGCAATCGCGGATGAAGCGGCTGGAGAAGCTGGCTGGCACCGAAGCGGTGCGCGCGGAGCGGCCGTTCCGGTTCCAGTTCGCGGTGCCGGAGCGGTTGCCCGATTCGATGTTGCAGTTGGAGGAAGTAGCCGCGGGCTACCTCGCTCTGCTCCCTCTCCCCTCCGGGGAGAGGACTGGGGTGAGGGGCGGGGCTCGCGGGGATGTTGGCTCAGAGCATGCTTCGATGGTGATCGAGGCAAGCCTTGACCCCTCACCCCGACCCTCTCCCCAGGGGGGAGAGGGGGCGGACGTCGTCCTGGCGGACGGGCATCATCTTCAAAAGACGGTCCTCTCGGATGTTCGTTTTCGTCTTGAAGCCGGCGAACGCATCGGCCTGCTCGGCCCCAACGGCGCCGGCAAGTCCACCCTGGTCAAGACACTGGTCGGCGAGCTGCCGCCGCTGGCCGGCGAGCGCAAGGCACACAAGGACCTGAAGATCGGCTACTTCGCACAGCACACGGTCGAAAGCCTGCGCGAAGGTGCCAGCCCGTTCGACCACCTGCAGGACAAGGCGCCGGGCGTGGCCGCGCAAGTGTTGCGCGACTTCCTCGGCGGCTGGAATTTCGCCGGCGACCGCGCCTTCGAATCGGTCGACGGGTTCTCCGGCGGCGAGCGCGCGCGCCTGGCGCTGGCGCTGATCGCCTGGGACAAGCCCAACCTGCTGCTGCTCGACGAGCCGACCAACCATCTGGACCTGGACATGCGCGAGGCGCTGGCCGATGCGCTGGCCGATTTCGACGGCGCGCTGGTACTGGTCTCGCACGACCGCCACCTGCTTGGCCTGGTCTGCGACAACTTCTGGCGCGTGGCCGACGGTGCCGTGGAACCCTTTGACGGCGACCTGGACGACTACGCCCGCTGGCTGCGTTCGCGCGGTGCGGCCGTAAAGAAGGCCAACGAGCCCGCCGCGCCCACCGAGTCCGCTGCCGACCGCCGCCGCGCCTCCGCTGCCCAGCGCGAACAGGACAAGGCCGCCAAGGCGCGCGTCAGGAAGATCGAAGCGCGCGTCGCGGCGATCGATACGGACCTGGCCGCGCTGGAAGCGAAGCTTGCCGACCCGGCCACCTACAACGGCCCGACCGCCGAGCTGATGAAGCTCGGCCAGCGCCAAGCCGACTTGCGTCGCGAAAAGGAAGCGCTCGAAGCCGAATGGCTGGAGCTTTATGAGCAACTGGAGGCGGCCAGCGCATGAGCGTGGAACTGTGGCTGCCTGCGCTCGCGCGCTTCGAGCCCGCGCATCCGCTGTGCCGTCTGCTGGCCCGCGCCGATCGCCTCGACGACGGCCCACGGGGTTACCTCGCCGGGCTGACCGCCTGGTTCGACGTCCCGCAACCGCTGCCCGCCGGTGCGCTCACCCGGCAACTGGCGGCCGGCGATGCCGGCAGCGTCCTGTGGATGTGCGCCGATCCGGCCTGGGTCGAGCCGGACATGAACGGTGCCCGCCTGCTCGCCTGCGGGCAGATGCAGCTCACGGCCGCGGAGGCCGCCGAGCTCGCCGAACCGCTCGCGCCGCTGTTCGAGGAACAGGGCATGGGGCTGGAGCTGACCTCCCCCGATCGCTGGCACCTGCGACTGCCGCAGGGCACGGCGGTACCCGAATTTCCCGCACCCGAGCAGGCGCTGGGCGAAAACCTGCTGCTGCACCTGCCTCAGGGGACGGAAGGTCGCCGCTGGCGGATCCTGCAGAACGACATCCAGGTGCTGCTGCACCAGCATCCGCTGAACGCGCAGCGTCGCGCCGCCGGACGGCCACCCGTCAACAGCCTGTGGTTGTGGGGGGCGGGAGCATTGCCCGCGACGGTGGCGACCCCGCTCCGGGGCGTGGTCAGCGACGATCCGTTGCTGCGGGCGCTCGCGGCCCGGGCGGGGATCACGCACCGTCTACGTACGCCCGCGTCCGCGGCGCAGGAAACGGCAGCGACCCGCGTCGCCCCACCGGCTGCCGCGTCCTACTGGCTGATCGACCTGCAGGATCTGCCCGTGCCAGCAATTGCCGGGACCTGGTGGTCCATGATCCAGACGCTTGCGCGTCAACGCCGGTTACGTCTGAGTTTTGCCAGCGGTGAATGCTGGGAGCTGCGTCCGTGGCATCGCTGGCGCTTCTGGCGCGGGACCGGTGCATGAGCACGCCGACCTTGCGTCGCCGCGTGCCGACCGGTGCATCCGAAGGCTGGAGCGAGGCCGTGCATCCGGTGTTGCGGCAGGTCTACGCCGCGCGCGGCGTGTTGCGCCCCGGGCAGGCCGAGCACCGCCTGCGCCACCTGCTGGCACCGCAGACGCTGGGCGGGCTGGATCGCGCCGTGGCTCTGCTGATCGAGGCGATCGCCGCGGACTGGTCGATCGTCATCGCCGGCGACTACGACTGCGATGGCGCGACAGGCACCGCGGTCGCCGTACGCGGGCTGCGCCTGCTCGGGGCGCGGCGGGTGGATTACGTGATTCCCAACCGCTTCGTGCACGGCTACGGCCTGAGCCCCGCGCTGGTCGCCTCGCTCGCGCCTGCGCCGCAATTGATCGTCACCGTCGACAACGGCGTGGCCAGCGTAGCCGGCGTGGCCGCGGCCAAGGCACGCGGCATCCGTGTGATCGTCACCGACCATCATCTCCCCGGCGAGCAGTTGCCGGCGGCCGATGCGCTGGTCAATCCCAACGTGTTGGAGGTGCGCGCGTGCGGACATGGCGAACCGGCATGCGAGACCTGCGCCGGCGATGCGCGCATGAACCAAGGGTTTCCCAGTCGGGCGCTCGCGGGCGTCGGCGTGGTGTTCTACCTGTTGCTGGCCGTGCGGGCGGCACTGCGCGAGCGCGGGGCGTTTGCCGCCGGTGGAGAGCCGGATCTCGGCAGCCTGCTCGACCTGGTCGCGCTCGGTACCGTGGCCGACCTGGTGCCGCTGGATTTCAACAACCGCGTGCTGGTCGAAGCCGGCATCCACCGCATCCGTAACGGCCGCGCCTGCCCGGGTATCACCGCGCTGGTGGAAGCGGGCAAGCGCAGCCTGGCCGGCATCTGCGCCAGTGACCTGGGCTATGCCGTGGGCCCGCGCCTCAACGCCGCGGGGCGGCTGGAGGACATGCGCCTCGGGGTCGAATGCCTGCTGACCGACGACCCGGTGCAGGCGCGTGCGCTGGCCGACCGCTTGAGCGCCATCAACCAGGAGCGGCGCGACCTGCAGGAAGCGATGGTCGCCGAGGCCGAGGCGATGATCGGCGCGCTGGGCCTTGAAGGTATGGGCGAGCGCACCGGCGTGAGCCTGTACGAGCCGACCTGGCACGCGGGCGTGGTCGGTCTGGTGGCGTCCAAGCTCAAGGAGCGCCTGCATCGCCCGGTGATCGCCTTCGCGCCTGCCGACGAAGACCGTCCCGACGAACTGCGCGGCTCTGCGCGCTCCATCGCTGGCTTCCACGTGCGCGACGCGCTGGCCGCTATCGACGCCCGGCTGCCCGGATTGATCGAGCGCTTCGGTGGCCATGCCATGGCCGCAGGGCTGAGCCTCAAGGCCGCCGACTATCCGCGTTTCGCTGAAGCCTTCGACGCCATCGCGCGCGAGTGGCTGGATGAGGAGCGCCTGCAGGCCGTGCTCTATACCGACGGCGAGTTGCCGCCGGGCACCTTCACGCTGGACCTCGCGCGCCAGTTGCGCGATGGCGGGCCGTGGGGGCAGGGCTTTCCCGAACCGCTGTTCGACAATCTGTTCGAGTGCGCGCAATGGCGCCTGATGGGCGAGCGACATTGGCGCCTGAGCCTGCGCGACCCGCGCGATGGCGCCGTGCATGAAGCGGTGATGTTCAACGTGCGCGCGTCCGCGCCGCCGCCGCGGCTGCGCGCGGTGTACGAGCTGACGATCAACGAATGGCAGGGCCGCGAGAGTGCGCGCTTGCTGGTGCGCCACGTCGAACCGGCCTGAAGCTGCCCTCTCCCTGTAGGAGCCCGCTTGCGGGCGATGCTCTCGCCCCGGTCGGAAGGCATCGCTCCTACAAGGGCACCGGCGGGGCTTTCACGCACCCAAGCTTGCATAGCCGCGCCTGCCGCGCTTGGATGGGGTTCCGACCACGCGGAGACACCCCATGATCGAGCAGATGACCGACCTCCCCGCCGGCGCGCTGGGTTTCACCGCGCGCGGCAAGGTGACCGCGGCCGACTACGAGAACGTGTTCGTGCCTGACGTGGAGGCCGCCTTCGCGCTCAACCGCAAGTTGCGCCTGCTCTATCACGTCGGCCACGAGTTCACCGGTTTCGAGCCGGGGGCGATGTGGGATGACACCAAACTGGGCTTCCGCCACTGGAGCGGTTGGGAACGTATCGCGCTGGTCACCGACGTCAACTGGCTGAGGCTGGTGGCACGCACCATGGGCTTCACCGTGCCCGGCGAGTTCCGTCTGTATCGCAACGAGCAACTGGCCGAGGCCAAGGCGTGGATCAGCGAATCGTTCCGCGAGCACCACGCCTGACCGCTTGCGTGCCCGCCGAAAAGCTGCTCCACTCGCGTCCATGTCCACGCCGACCGCCCGCTCCGTCATCGCCACCGCGCCCTGCGCGGCACGCGTGCGGCCGGCCCTGAACAATCGCTCGAACAATAATCGTCGCCTGCACAAGGGGGCCGGCGCGTAGCCGTAAGTTCGAGCAAAAACTACGCGACGAAGGCCCGCCCCGTGCGGGCCTTCGTCGTTTTCGGGCCACGTGATCGAAAGGTTGCGCGCTCTTGTCAGGAGTGCGGGCATGGATGCCTGCTTTGGCTTTCGCGATCGTGGACGATCGCAAAGGAGAACATCATGTGCGGCATTTTCGGAATGTTCGATCTGGCGCCGGGCGACGACCTGGCTGCATTGCGCCGGCAGGCGCTGGAGCTTTCGCAGCGCCAGCGCCACCGCGGGCCGGACTGGTCCGGCGTGTTCATCGACGCTGGCGCGATCCTGGTGCACGAGCGCCTGGCCATCGTCGATCCGGCCAGCGGCGCGCAGCCGCTGCGCTCGCGTGATGGCGCACTGGCGCTGGCGGTCAACGGCGAGATCTACAACCACGGCGAGCTGCGCCTGGGCAGCGGCTACGACTTCACCACCGGCTCCGACTGCGAGGTGATCAACGCGCTTTACCGCGAAGGCAGCGACCCGGTCGAGTGGATCGCCCGCCTCAACGGCATCTTCGCCTTCGCGCTGTGGGATGGCGCCGCGCAGCGCTACCTCCTCGCCCGCGACCCGCTCGGCGTCTGCCCGCTGTATTGGGGCCATGACACGGCCGGCCGCCTGTGCGCAGCCTCCGAGATGAAGGCACTGGCCGGCGTATGCGCGGACGTCGCGGTGTTCCCCCCGGGCCATGTCTATGACAGCGCCACCGGCCAGTTGCGTCGCTATTACGAGCGTCCCTGGCGCGCCTACGCGACAACGCAGGGCAGGGCGCCGGGCGACTTGCGCGCAGCACTGGAAGAGGCGGTCCAGCGCCAGCTGATGACCGACGTCCCGTACGGCGTGCTGCTCTCGGGCGGGCTGGACTCCTCGCTGGTCGCCGCCTGTGCCGCGCGCTTCGCCCGCGAACGCGTCGAGGACGGCGGCCAGAGCGAAGCCTGGTGGCCGCGCCTGCATTCCTTCGCCATCGGGCTGGAAGGCTCGCCGGACCTGGCCGCCGCGCAACTGGCCGCCGAGGCGCTGGGTACCGTGCACCACGGCTTCGTCTACACCTTCTGGGAAGGGCTGGACGTGTTGCCGGAAGTGATCCGCCACATCGAAAGCTACGACGTCACCACCGTGCGCGCCTCCACACCCATGTTCCTGCTGGCTCGGCGCATCAAGGCGATGGGCGTGAAAATGGTGCTCTCGGGCGAAGGTTCCGACGAGCTGTTCGGCGGCTACCTGTATTTTCACAAGGCGCCTTCGGCTGAAGCCTTCCACGAGGAAACCGTGCGCAAGCTCGACGCGCTGCACCGCTACGACTGCCTGCGTGCGAACAAGGCGATGATGGCCTGGGGCGTGGAAGCGCGCGTGCCGTTCCTGGACATGGCGTTCGTCGAGGCGGCGATGGGATTCGACGCGCGCTACAAGATGGCCGGCCCCGGTCGCATCGAAAAGGCGGTGCTGCGCGAAGCCTTCGCCGGCGCGCTGCCGGATGCCATCCTCTGGCGCCAGAAGGAGCAGTTCAGCGACGGCGTCGGCTACGGCTGGATCGACGGCCTCAAGGCGCATGCCGGGCAGGCGGTGAGCGACCGCGAATTCGCCGCTGCCGCGGCGCGCTGGCCGCACAACACGCCGGCGACCAAGGAGGCCTACCTCTACCGCGCGCTGTTCGAGAAGTGCTTCCCCGGCGAGGCCTGCGCGGCCACGGTGCCTGGCGGCAAGTCGATCGCCTGCTCCTCGCCCGCGGCACTGGCATGGGACCCGTCCTTCGCCAGTCGTGCCGATCCCTCCGGGCGGGCCGTGCAGGGAGTCCATGCGCAGGCGATGACGCCCGCGCCCCTCGCCGTCGTGTAGGAGCGCACGTGTGCGTTGGCCTCCGACGGCATGCCCGACAAGCACGGCGAAACGCCACGCGGCTTCTCGCTTGCCTTCGCCGCACCGACGGTGGAGGAGGCCGAGCGCGTTTTCTCCGGACTGGCCGAAGGCGCCGTATCCGGATGACGATCGGGCCGACCTTTTCCGCGGCCCTCGGCATGGTCACCGATCGCTACGGCATCGCCTGGATGATCAATGGCGACTGAGGACGCCCTAGCGGCCCAGCTGCATGCGAAACGCCTCGACCAGCGTCAGCAGCGCGCGCGTACCGTAGGGCTTGGCCAGGTAGGCGTCGTAGCCCGGCTGGCGGGGCAGGTGTTCCTCGGGAATGGCGGTGGTGAGGATGATGGGGCGGTCGTAGCCGGCCACGCGCAGGCGTTCGATCATCTCCAGGCCGCTCAGGCACGGCATCATGAAGTCGGTGACGACCAGCTCGGGCATTTCCTGCAGCGCGATCTCCAGGCCTTCACAGCCGTCGGAGGCGACGGTCACATGGTAGCCCGCCTCCTCCAGTACGGTGGCGGCCACCAGGGAGACGTCGGGTTCGTCCTCGACCAGAAGTACCCGCAGCATGTCAGCCTGCTTCCCCGGACGAGGCAACTCGGGGATCGGGCCCGAATGCGATGCCGCGGCCGTCGACGTGGAACTCGTGCGTGCGGGGATCGAAGTCGCTGTCGCGCAGCTTGATGACCGAGAGGTAGCGCCGGAACGCGTGCGCGCGCCGCCCGGTGTTGAGCAGCAGCACGTTGTCGACCATCGCCGAAAGCTCGTCGCTGGGCATCAGCGTATCGTCCAGCCGCATCTCGGGGATTTCCGAGGTGTAGACCACGGTCGCGCCGATCGCGCTCAGCTGCATGCTCAGCGCATTGATCACGTAGGCCATGCGGTCGCGTATCACCAGGCTGTCGCGGATCGCCACCAGACCATCGACGAACACGCGCTTGACCTTGCGCGCACGGGCGCGTCTGACGATGTCGCGCACCAGTTCGTCGACGATGTTCTCCGCCGGCGGTAGCCAGGCGATCTCCAGCGCGCCTTGCTTGATCGGGGTGTCCAGGTCGATGGCGATGCTGCGCGCCTTCTGCACCAGCCGCGCAGGCGTTTCGTAGAAGCCGAGCATCAGGCCCGGCTCCTGCTCGCTGGACAGCGAGAGGAAGTGCAGTCCCAGCGTGGTCTTGCCCGCGCCGGTAGGGCCGACCAGCAACGTGGCCGATCCGGCCGGCAGACCGCCCTGCAGGAGGGTATCCAGCCCGTGGTGCCCGCTCGCCACGCGATGGGCCGGGGCCTGGGCGGCAGGTATCGCTTCCAGCGTGGTCTCTGCACGAGGAAACACCGCGATGCCTTCCTCGGTGATGCGCACGCGATGCTTGCCCGGCAGGATCGCCGCGCCGCGATGCTTGCGGACCTGGATCGTGCGGTAGGCGCGAAAACCGCAGGTTTCGTCGCTCAGCTCGATCCAGCCGTCGACCATCGTGTGTTCGGGGCAGCTGGAGTCGCGGTTCTGGTGGGTAAGCATCACCAGCACGGCATCGGCCATGCCTGCCACGCCCTGCAGCGCGTGGATGAAGGCGCGGAACTCCTGTTCCGACGCCACCGACTGCGCCACGAACGTGCCGTCGAGCACCATCGCGCTGGCGCGGTGCCGCTTGAGCTCGTGCTGGACCAGCTTGAGCAGGCCCGGCAGGCCTTCGCGCTCCAGCACGCCATAGCCGCTGATGTACTGCATCGCGTCGGGCAGCGCGCTGCCCTCGAAAAACCCCATCTGGCTGACGTAGGCGAGCATCCGCGAACTCGACTCGGCCAGCAGCGTCATGTAGAGCGCACGGCCGCCCGCACGAACGTGCGCGTAGCAGAACTGGTTCGCGAGGATCGTTTTGCCTGCGCCGGGCGGCCCCTGGATGATGTAGGCCGAGCCGCGGAGAAAGCCGCCATCGGTCAACTGGTCAAGCCCCTCGATGCCAGTCGAGAATTTTTCGATCACGTTGTCCTCCACGCTGGGCCTGCCCGGACACCACATGCGCGTTCCGATGTAGGCGAACTGTGCATGGTAGCGGCACGCGGTGGCTTATGGAAAAAATTGCACAGTGGTGGGCCGTCCGCCGAGCGGCGCGGCGGTATCCGGGGGAATCGGTGCTGTGCGTTCTGGCGGGTTCGGCGGTGCCCTTGACCGCCCATTGACGCGTCCAGCTATTCACTTCTCCGGCCCCCAAAGGCAGGAGCCCGGGCGGGAGGAAACGGCAGTGTGCGGCGCAGATGCCCGGCTGCCGTTTTTGCGTGCCCCATGCCCGAAGCACAACCATTGATTGCGTGTCATGGGGCCCCGTCCCACGACCGTTCGGCCGACCGGATGTCGTGCCGTCCGGACGCGAGGCCCCGGGTCTCACGGAGAAGATCATGATTTCCAGAAGGCGTTTTCTTCAGTCTTCGATTTCGCTGGCGTTGGTTCCGCTGTTGCCGAGGGTGGCCTTGTCCACCTCGCTGACCGTGCGTCCCAGCTGGCAGGTGTTCTGCCTCACTCCCCAGTTGCAGTCCTTCTACGACGCGGTCGCCAAGATGAAGGCCGTCAAGGACCCGACCAACCCCGACAGCTGGGCATACTGGGTTGAAACACACCGCGCCAATTGCCCCCATGGTGTGTCCTACTTCATGGCATGGCACCGCGGCTTCATCCATCGCTTTGAAGCGAAGTTGCGGGAGCTTTCCGGTGACGCCAGCCTGGTGCTGCCTTACTGGAACTATTACGACACGCCGGCCATCCCTCCGGAGTTCCTCGATTCCACATCGCCGCTATACCGCGGCGACCGTACCGGCACCGACGTCACCGGCGCACTCAGCTACGACGCCTTCGCCGACACCGTCATCCGCTTCCAGCGGGGCAAGTCGCACGCGTTCGAAACCATCACGGAGTCGCGCCCGCACAACCTGGTGCACAACCTGATCGGCGGTGCGATGTCCTCGATCCGGATCTCGCCCAGGGACCCGTTGTTCTGGGTACACCACGCCAACATCGACCGGCTCTGGGTCGCCTGGCTCAAGGCCGGCGGCGGGCGCAAGGAACCGCTGCCAACCAATACCTACTGGTCGGGCGACCTTTATTACGGGCCGGCCGTGAGCGGCATGCCGCGTGTGTGGACCACCGATACCACGACGTACCTCGGCTACCGCTACGACGACGAAACCATGCCCAGCCCGTCCACCAGCGCCGCGATGGCGGCCAGCGCCTTGGCCACGAGCAGGACGCCGCTGCGGCCAGCCACTCGCGTGAGCGTGCCGTTCGGCAAGTCGCGGGCGCTGTCGCTCGACGAGCAGTCCATGAATGTCGACGTGGCGCTCAGCGCGACCGACACGGCGCGCGTGCGCTCGCTCATGCTGCAGCCGGCCGCGGCCGATGCGACACAGGACGGCCCGGTGCGCGTCGTCCTCGATGGCGTGCACCTGACCGGGCTTGGCCACAAGGGCGGGTATTTCTACAACGTCTACCTCAACCTGCCCGCGCAGCCCGGCACGGGCAAGGCCGCAGGGGCCTATCTGCTGGGTTCGGTGGGTGCCTTCGAGATCAGCGTGGCGCAGATGAAGGCGAGCATGAAGGGCATGCACGGCATGCCGGACATGGCTGCCACGCCCGCATCGCAGGGGCACGGCACGCGGTTGGTGTTTCCGGCCACCGAGGTATTGCAACGGATCTGGCCGGACAACCTGGACAAGCTCAGCGTCTCCTTCGTGCGGGTCGATGGCCGCAAGCAACCGACGAAGGGCGTGGTGATGAAGGTCGACGCGTTCCGCGTGGAGGCCGATCCGTCGATGTGACGGCGCAGCGCGCCGGGCGAGCCGGCGCGCGCAACGCTGTCTCGGTAATGCTGCGGGTGCCGCCAGGCCGGCGCCCTTCGCGCACGTCAGGCGTACTGCATTTTCACCGTCATGCCGCCATCGATCACGAAGTGCTGGCCCGTGACAAACGCCGACTGCGCGGACAGCAGGTACACCGCCAGCGCACCGATGTCCCGGGGTGTGCCTACGCGCCCGGCCGGATGCTGCGTATGGTCCTTGCGGCTGAGTTTCGGTGCGTGGCGCTCGGCAGGCTTCTGCCAGGCGGCGGTGGCAATCCAGCCCGGCAGGATCGCGTTCACCCGCACCGATGGCCCCGCGCTGACCGCCAGCGCGTGGGTAAAGGCCAGCATGCCGCCCTTGCTTGCGGCGTAGGCTTCGGTGTCCGGCTCGGACTGCAGTGCGCGGGTGGAAGCAATGTTGACGATCGCTCCGCCAGCCTCGGCCAGCGCGGGCAGGGCGCGCTTGCTGCACAGGAAGGTGCCGGTGAGGTTGGTGGCGAGGTAGCGGTTCCAGTCGGCCAGCGACAGCGAGGCCAGCGGCGCGCGGTGTGGGTCGGCGATGCCAGCGTTGTTGACCAGCCCGTCGATGCGCCCGAAGCGCGCGAGCGCCGTCTGCACCCAGCGTTGGACGCTGGCTTCGCGTGATACGTCCAGCCATGCGAACGCCGCCCGCTCACCCGCGTCCCATTCGGCCAGGCAGGCGCGGCCGGCCTCCCTGTCCAGGTCGCCGACCAGTACCCGGCCGCCCGCAGCCAGCACCGCCTGCGCGATACCACGTCCGATTCCTTGCGCGCCGCCGGTGACCAGCACCACGCGATCCTGGAGCGGTCGTGCGTCGTAGTCGTCGATGGCGGGTAGGTGGGTCATGGAAGTGTCCTGGCAAGGATGTCGAAGAGCCGACCCGAGCTTGGGGTCGCGCTCGTGATGCGACCGTCGCTCGCGCCTGATTCGGGTGTGGCCGTATTACCATGCAGCGTCGCCGTGCAGGCGGCATTGGGGGAGTCCATGAAACGGCCCATCGCCATCCTCGCGTGGTTGCTCGGCTTCGCCGTGCTCGACCTGTATGTCAACGGCGTGCCCCGGCTGGTCGGCGTGGCGGTGCCCGTGTGGTTGACCTACGTCGTCGGGTTCTTCGTGCTGCTGTTCGTGGTGTGCCGCTTCGGCCTGGGCATCGACCGCCTCGCATCGCTCGGCGTGGATCGGCCCCGCGGCTGGTTGCGCTGCCTGTGGACCGGCTTCGCCATCGGCTTTGGCATCTGGGCGCTGAAGAACGTCGTGCTCCTTGCGATGGGCAAGTTCGAGCTCGTCGGCTGGCGCGACGTTTCGTTCGCGCTCCCCCTGCTGGGCATGGCCTTGTTCGCCATGCTCCTGGCCTCGGCGATCAACGACCTGATGATTCGCGGCTACGGCCTGGCGTTCTGCCGGCGTTTCGGGCTGATGCGCTGGTATCTGCTGCTGACAGTGCTGGTCTACGCGCTGGACGATTCCTGGAACGAAGGCATCGACCCGGGCAACCTGCTGTTCTCCGCCATCCTCGGCCTTTCGCTAGCCTGGAGCGTGATCAAGACCGGCACGTTGTGGATGAGCATCGGCATCCACTGGGGTGGCAATGTCTGCTACCGGCTCGTGTCCGGTTTCGACGGCCAGGGCGTGCCGCGCCTGGAGCACGTCATCGATGGCGCGCGCTTCGATTACGCCGCCCTGGTGGTGACCGCGCTGATGTTCCCGCTGGTGGTGCTCGCCGCGCGGTGGGTGCCCAACCGCTTCAGAGAAGAGGTCAGCTGAGTGGCGGGCTCGCGAAAGGCTAGTCGTCCGCGATGCGCACCACCAGCTTGCCGAAGTTCTGCCCCTCCAGCATGCCGATGAACGCCTGCGGCGCGTTTTCGAGCCCCTCGACGACGTCCTCCCGATACCTGATCTTGCCCTGCCGGACCCACTCGCCCATGGCGGCCAGGAACTCGCCGAAGCGCGGGCCGTAGTCGTCGAAAATGATGAAGCCCTGCATCCTGATCCGCTTGGTGAGCAGCGTACGCATGAGCAGGCCCAGGCGATCGGGGCCGGGCGGCAGGTCGGTGTCGTTGTACTGCGCGATCAGTCCACACAGCGGCACGCGCGCCTTGGTGTTGAGCAGCGGCAGCACCGCGTCGAACACCGCGCCGCCGACGTTCTCGAAGTACACGTCGATGCCTTGCCGGCAGGCGGCCTCCAGCTGCTGCGGGAAATCCTCGGCACGGTGATCGGCGCAGGCGTCGAAACCCAGCTCGTCCACTACGTAACCGCACTTCTCGCCGCCGCCGGCGATGCCCACCACGTGGCACCCCTTGAGCCGGGCGATCTGGCCGACGACCGAACCCACCGCGCCGCTGGCCGCCGCCACGACCACGGTCTCACCTGGCTGGGGTTGGCCGATGTCGAGCAGCCCCATGTAGGCGGTGAAACCGGGCATGCCCAGCACGCCCAACGCCAGCGAGGGATGCGCCATGCCGGGGTCCAGCCGGCTCAAGCCTTGACCGTCGGACAACGCGTAGTCCTGCCAGCCGCCGTAGGCCAGCACCAGGTCGCCGGCCTGCCATTGCGGATGGTTCGAAGCGATCACCCGCGCGACGGTGCCGCCAACCATCACATCGCCCACCGCCATGGGCTCGGCGTAGGACTCCGCATCGCTCATGCGCCCGCGCATGTAGGGATCGAGCGAGAGGTACAGATTGCGCAGCAACACCTCACCCTCGCCGGCTACGGGGACCTGCCGCTCGGCCAGCGCGAAATCGGCAGCCGTCGGCGCACCGACTGGACGGGAGGCCAGGGTGATCTGGCGGTTGACGGAAGCAGGGGAGGTCATGGCGGACCCGTGCGTAGCCTGGGATCGCATACCTTCGTACATCCGCCGTAGCTTTGGCGTGCAATCGAGCTGGCGGAGCGCACCCGTGCGCGACCGCCACCCACCCGGTCGCGCACAAGGCACGCTCCTGCAAAAGAAACGTCCCGCTGCGTGCCAGACGGCGCGCGTGCGTACCTCGTCGAAGAATCCGCCCGGCCAGCGTCGATGTCCTGTAGGAGCGCACCCGTGCGCGACCGCGATCCACCCGGTCGCGCACAGGGTGCTCTCCTACAGAGGCACCTTCTCCGTGTGTGCCAGACCGAACGCACCCCCGACCAGCCACGCATCCACTTGCCGATGCCAATCAGCCAGCGCGGCAGCGTCTTCGTCATCCACTTCCACGGGCGGAAACCCGGCGTGGGCTCCGCTGATCTGCAGCCACGCATGCAGGCGACGCCCGAAACCGCAGAACTCGCGGTAGCAGCGATCGCCCAGCGACAACAGGCCGTAATGCAGCCCGTCCAGCGCCGCCGGCGCGCCCATGCATTCGCAGAATGCCTGGGCCATGTCCGGCGGGTCGCCGTCGTAGGTGGTGCTGACCACCAGCAGGGCGTGCGGGCTCGCGGCCAGCAGTTCCGGCGTCAATGCGTCGAACTCCATCAGCCGGACGATCATGCCCGCACGCCGCAGGCGTGCCGCTGTATCGCGCGCGTGGTGTTCAGCCACGCCGGTTTGCGTGGCGTAGGCCAGCAAGAGCGATGGCTCACACAGCGGTTCGACGGTTGGCCGCATCGCGGCACCCCACGACGGCGATGCCACCGCCGTGCCCGCCGCGATACGCAGGCCGATGCGAGAAATCCAGCTCATGCCGCAAGGCTAGCCCGCAGCCTCGGCCCGCGCGCTGACCTGCGTCAGTCCTGTCCGATACCCGAGCCCGCCATCCCATGCAGGCCCGCGTACGGTGGCTTCAGCCCGACTGCCCAATAGCGCCGCCAGTGCCGGACCGTCTGGCTCCGGCAGAAGCGACCGCCCCGGGATGCAGTGGGACGTGTTCGCCCGGTCGCCTGCGCCGGGCAGAAGCCCCGCTCGGCGCGATAATCGCCTGCTGGGTGCGGCGCAGCCGGGGGCACGGGTGGCCCTGTGCAGATGAACCGGGGATGCGCGCGCATTCAGCTCGTCGCTTCATGCTAAGGGTGCGTGTGATAACAAACCTCGTCTTTCACTTCATTTAAGCAACAGGTGACGACTTGAACGACCGACTGACCGAGCAGGCCTCCCTGGGCGTGGCCGGATTGGACGATATATTGAACGGTGGCCTGACCAAGGGCTGCCTGTTTTTACTGGAGGGAACCCCCGGCACGGGTAAAACCACCCTGGGCCTGCAGTTCCTGCTGGCCGGACGGGAAGCGGGGGAGCGTGCGCTCTACGTGACCATGTCCGAAACCGAGGGCGAACTGCGCAACACCGCAGCCTCGCATGGCTGGTCCCTGGACGGGGTCGAGATTTTCGAACTGGTGCCGCCTGAGAACCTGCTCGACGAAGCCCAGCAGCAGAGCCTGCTGTATTCCTCGGACCTGGAACTGGGCGAGACGACCAATCGCATTTTCCAGGCGTTCGAGCGGATCAGGCCCGACCGCGTCGTGCTCGACAGCCTGGCCGAAATCCGCCTGCTCGCGCAGGGCTCGCTCCGCTATCGCCGCCAGGTGCTTTCCCTCAAGCACTACTTCGCGCGGTCCGAGGCCACGGTGTTGATGCTCGACGACCTGACCAGCGACACCACCGACAAGACCGTGCACTCCGTCGCGCACGGCGTGCTGCGGCTGGAGGAGCTTTCGCCCGACTACGGCGCCGAGCGCCGGCGCCTGCGGGTGCTCAAGTACCGGGGACGGCAGTTCCGCGGCGGCTACCACGACTTCGTGATCCGCAAGGGCGGGGTGCAGGTCTTTCCACGACTGGTGTCCGGCGAGCACGGCGAGGACTTCGTGCGCGACCGGCTCCCTTGTCCGTCGCCCCAGTTCGCCGCCTTGCTCGGCGGCGGCGTCGAGCGCGGCTCCGGAGTGCTCGTGCTGGGGCCGGCCGGCACTGGCAAATCCTTGTTGGTGCTGGCGTTTGTCGCCACCGCGGTCGCGCGCGGCGAGCGCGCCGCCATCTTCATCTTCGACGAGGAACGACCGCTTTTCTTCGAGCGAGCGCTGGGCATAGGCCTGGACGTGCAGAGCATGGTCGACAGCGGAAAGCTGGTGATCGAACAAGTCGATGCGGCAGAGATGACGCCCGGGGAATTCTCCTCCCGCGTCCGCTGCCTGGTGGACGAGGGCGTGCGCTCGGTGGCGATCGACAGCCTCAACGGCTACCAGGCGGCGATGCCCGAGGAGAAGGCGCTGGTACTGCATATCCACGAGTTGTTGCAGTTCCTCAACCGGCGCGGCGTCACGACTTACCTCACCGTGGCCCAGCACGGCCTGGTCGGCGACATGAAGACGCCGGTCGACGTCACCTACCTGGCCGATACGGTTATCCTGCTGCGTTACTTCGAAGCTTTGGGGCGGGTGCGGCGTGCGATTTCCGTGGTGAAAAAACGCGCCAGCGCACATGAGGACACCATTCGCGAGTACCGCATCGGTCGCGAAGGCTTCCAGTTGGGCGAACCGTTGATCCACTTCCAGGGCGTGCTTCGCGGCGTCCCCAGCATCTCACCGGGCGATGCGGAAGACCGCCTGCTGCCGGACCGACCGTGATCCCACACCTTTCCGAGCGCGCTCTCGTCCTGGCACCCCATGGTCGCGATGCCCAGGTGGCATCCGCGATCCTCGCCGAGGCGAGCATCCGCTGCTTTGCCTCGCTCTCGCTCGACACGCTGGTCGCGGGCATGGTAGCCGGCGCCGGCTTTGCGCTGGTGACCGAGGAGAGCCTGCTGGAGGCGGACCTGCGTCCGCTCTCCGACTGGCTGGAGGCCCAGCCCGAGTGGTCCGACTTTCCGTTCATCCTGGTCACGCGCCGCGGCGGCATCGAGCGCAACCCCGCCTCGGCGCGCCTGCTCGCGGTGCTGGGTAACGTTACCTTCCTTGAACGGCCATTCCACCCGACCACGCTGGTGAGTCTGGCGCAGTCGGCGCTGCGCGGACGCCGGCGCCAGTACGAGGCGCGTGCCCGGCTCGCCGCGCTGCATGACAGCGAACAGCGCTTCCGTGCCGCGGTGCAGGCCGTGCAAGGTGTGTTGTGGACCAACAACGCGCAAGGCGAGATGGAAGGCGAGCAAGCCGACTGGGCCAGTCTGACCGGACAGGAAACAGCCGATTCGGCCGGCTTCGGCTGGGTCAGGGCCCTGAACCCGGACGATGTGCAACCGACGCTCGCGGCGTGGGAGAAAGCACGCGCCGAGCACCGCATGTTCAAGTTCGAGCACCGCCTGCGCACGCGTGAAGGCGCATGGCGCACCTTCAGCGTGCGGGCGATCCCCACGTTCGACCGCAGCGGCCGGATCCGTGAATGGGTGGGCGTCCATACCGATGTCACCGACCAGCGCGCCACGGAACAATCGCTGCGCGACCTGACGGCCACGCTGGAGCAACGCGTGATCGAGGAATCCGCCGCCCGCGAGGATGCGACGGCCAAACTGCACGAGGCTCAGAAGCTTGAAACCATCGGACAGCTGACCGGTGGCGTCGCACATGACTTCAACAACTTGTTGATGCCGATCACCGGCGCGCTCGACATGCTGCAGCGCCGGTTCGGCGAGAGCGACGAGCGGGCCGCCCGGCTCATCACCAACGCGCTGCAGTCGGCCGAACGCGCCAAGATCCTGGTGCAGCGTCTGCTCGGCTTCGCTCGTCGACAGAGCCTGGAAACCCAAGCCGTGGAGCTGGCCGGACTGCTCGATGGCATGCGCGATCTGATCAAGAGCTCGATCGGCCCGACCATCATCCTGCGCACGGAGTTTCCTGCCGACCTGCCGCAGGTGCTGACCGATCCGCACCAACTGGAACTGGCCATCCTCAACCTTTGTGTCAACGCGCGCGATGCCATGCCCAAGGGCGGCACGCTGGTGATCGAGCTGGCGCGCATGGCATCAGCGCCATCACCCGACCTGCCGGGCACGGGCTACGTCCGCATCGCCGTGGCCGACACCGGCATGGGCATGGACCGGGACACCCTCGCGCGCGCCGTCGAGCCGTTTTTTTCCACCAAGGAAACCGGCCGCGGGACCGGCCTGGGCCTGTCGATGGTGCACGGCCTCGCCGGCCAGCTCGGTGGGCACTTCGCGATCGACAGCGCGCCTGGCGTGGGCACACGGGTGGAGCTGTGGCTGCCGGTCACCGCCTCCACTCCGCTAGCGCAGCGACGCGATGCCGACGACGGCCGCGTGCCCGCCCCCAGACGGCCGCTCGACGTGCTGCTGGTCGATGACGAGCAACTGGTGCGCGACGGCACCGCCGCCATGCTGCGAGAGTTGGGCCATGGCGTCGTCGAGGCCAGTGGGGCCGGCGAGGCGCTGGAAAAGCTGCGCGAAGGTCTGAACGTAGATCTGGTCGTGACCGACTACAAAATGCCGCGCATGGACGGCGCCGAACTGGCGCGCCATCTGCGTATTTCCCGGCCCGAGCTGCCCGTGCTGCTGATCACCGGCTACAGCGGACACGCCGAGGGAACCCGCGGCCTGGCGCGCCTGGGCAAGCCATTCCGCCAGGCGGATATCGCCATGGCCATCGAAGAGCTCGTGCATCCGAAGGAGACCCGGACGGCGCAGGCTGGCCGGGCTACCTGAGTTCGGCAGGGCATCACGCTTTCTTGGCGTCCGCTTAACTTCGAAGTCACAAGTCTTGCATCCCGGGCGGGGTGCGGGCGCATGGAAAACCTGATCGTCGCAGTGCTGTCCAAGAAGCGGCCTCCCGCGGTGGCGGGCTATATCGTGTGCTGCGGGCTGGTCCTGGCGGTGCTGGGGTTGGAGCATTTGTTCCCGCCGGCGTTGCACCGCTACCTGCCGTTCCTGCCGGTGGTGTTCTTCACATCGATATTCTTCGGCAGGCCGGTTGGCCTGTTCGCCACCTTGCTCAGCGCTACTTTCGGCGACGGGGTCATCGGGTTGGTGTTCCATCGCCGTTCGCCTGCCGCGGATGAGCTGTTGTTCCTGGTGCTGTTCGTAGTCGTCGGCGCAGCGATCGCCGTAGTGATCGAGGCACTGCGTTCCGCCGTTTGCAAGCTGCTGGCCGCGGAGGCGGAAACCTCGTTGCTCCTGGATGAACTGGCCCACCGCACGCGCAATGATCTGATGATGATCGCCTCGGTGCTGGGCCTGCAGGCCATGCGCCAGAGCGACCCGCACGCACGCGAAGCGCTCGAATCGGCCGTGGCCCGCGTCCGGGTGATCGCCGAAGCCCAGGAACGCCTGCGCAAATCCGGCAAGCACGGCGAGGTGGAAGTAGCCTCGTACCTGCGTGCCCTCGGCCACGGCCTGGCCGAACTCCTGCGCGACGTGCGCCCGATCCGCGTCCGCGTCCTCGCCACCCCGATGTACGTCGACGCTCCGGTCGCCGTTTCGATCGGCCTGATCGCCAACGAGCTGGTCACCAACGCGTTCAAGTACGCCTTCCCGGACGGGCAGGGCGGCACCGTGCAGATCACGCTGGAATCGACCGGCGATGGCGTCGCATTGAGCGTGGAAGACGATGGCATTGGCGTCGCGCCGTCGAAAAAAGACGGCTTGGGCACCCGGCTCGTGCAACTGCTCGCCTCGCACTTGGGCGGCACGGTCCACGGCACGCCCCGCGAGCGCGGGCATGGCGTCAAAGTGCTGCTGCCGATCAAGCCTGCCGCGACCGTGCTGGCGGCTGTGGCCACCGACGGGTGATCTGGCGTGCGCTCGCTTGCGCATGAAAGGCGGGGGCGTATCCGTCCCACAGCGTGACTAGTGCACGACGAAAGAGCTGTGCAGCGGAACGGACACGTTTCGGACGCGGTCTTTCACCGTGACGGCAACCTGCCACACGCCGCGCGGATCGCCCGGGTCGGCCGTGTACGTTATCGCGGCGTTCGACAGATAGACGTCTCCCGGATCGCCCGGCCGGATCTTCAAGCACGGCAGATCCCGCTCCCGGACCGAATCCGTTCCGTCCGGCCGGACGACGGCGAAGTCGCAGGTGATGTCGGTCATCCCCGAGACCGGATCCACTTTCAGGTTTGACACGAAAGTGAGGATGAACAGCACGCCGCCAGGCCCCACTCGCCGCGTCTGGTCGAAGCGCGGCGTGGTGTCCGGGGCTGTCTGCCATTTGGCCTGCCAGTCCTTGTCGGGCGTAATCAGCAAAGCCGCGCCCAAGCCGTCGCGCGACTTCATCGCCTCCGTTTCCGGAATCGGTTTGCCGGAAGGGTCGTGCCAGAACTGCGCCGAGGACGATACCGGCAGGGAAGCCACCACAAGAGCTGCCATCCAACATCGAAGCATGTTCACGGTGCATCCTTTTCCGATTGAATGACGCGGCGGCTACTTCAGCTTGCCATCAGGCGCAATATTCGGGTTCGCGGGTTTGCCGGCCTCGCAGGGAACATGCCTTACTTGAGGTCGTGGAATGCCCGGCAAAGCAGCCGTTCTTCGGGACGGTTGACCGCCTCCACCTTCCCTACATTCGATGCCGTCACATAGAAGTCCGCGTAATCAGGCAGTACAGAACCGGCCACCTTTCCCCCGAGACTTCCCGGCTCCGGGTGTTCGAGAAAAGTGGCCTTGCCAGTGATCTCCAGAACCGTGCCCATCGGTAACCCCACCAGGGCGTCGGCGTTGGCCAACGGCACCATCACAAGCAGCGGCGGCAGCGCCTGCGCGGTCGAGCCCAATGGCGTATCGGTGGCGACAAAATCGATGGCTCTGAGATTGAGCAACATGAAGTGCTTCAGCTTGTCTTCCGGGATGCCAAACAAAAAGGCCGTGCGAAGGGTTTCCCCGTAGTAGCGGGCCCGGAAAGTCAACGTCTTGCCGTTGAGCGTGGACTGAGTAGCGTCGCTTGCGACGCGGTCGAACGGAATGGCGCCAGCAGGCTCTCCCGGATAACGAAGATCCGCCGCTTCGGGCAGGTCAAGACAGGACACTTGCCGGAATTCTTTCGAGGCAAACCCGGCGATCGTGAGCAGGACCGTCAACAGGACACCGGAAATCCGCGCCCAGGTTTGTTTCCACAGCGGTACGTTCTTCTTCCCATCGATCGGCGAATCCGCCTGTTCCTTGCTATCCATTCGTGCCTCCCCCTGTTTGGATCTGCTGCATACCCGCGACGGTGGCCGGGCAAGGGCCGCCGTCCCGGTCCAGTGACGTGATGAATGTGCGCTACAACCCGTTGTTGGCCGCGGCCTGGTCGAACTGCTTCAGGTAATCCTTGAACGCTCGTTCGTAAGCCAACTGCCAGTTGGCGTCGCGGGCGACCTGGATGGCGTTGTAGCCGTAGCCTTTGACGTCGAGTGTGCGATTGCCCTGGGCGCTGGCGATGTTGAGCAGCGTCTCGACACGCGCCTCGATGCTTGCGCTCCACATGCCGGGCGTGAACCAGGCCCAGAATTGACGGATGTCCACGGTAAGGTGCGGTGCGTCCGCGGGGGCGGCGTCCGCCGGCAGCACGCTGTAGCCGCGCGAGGCCAGGGCGTTGGTGACGAGCTCGCGGGTGAGCGACTCCACGTTGCCCGACTGCAGCAGGATGTCGCCAAAGGCGTGGCCGAAGCCGCCACGCTTGCGGGCAATGGCCTGTTTGCGCTGGTCTGCGTCCAACCGGTAGCTGGCGCCTTTCTTCAGCGAGGGCGTGCTGGGATCGTCGGGATCGGCTTCGAACGTACGCGCGTCGTGGACCACATCGATAACGATCGGTTTGCCACCGCTGACCACGGCCGAGCCTGGGACAGGGACGTCCAGCGGAAGGCGCGAGCGTGAGGTGGCGCAGCCGGACAAGACGGCAAGCGCGAAGGCGATGGACAAACCACGAACGAGATATTTCACTTTCTTCCCCTTGGTTGTTGCAGGTGTTGCTGAAAACGGACGACACGCTCAGGCGGACGTGTACGTTCCCCCCTGCTCCCGCGCACGGCCCAGTGCGACGAGCATGTCGAGCAGTTGGGGAAGACGCCTTTTCCAAGGGCCGCGGGCGCTGAAGCGGGCGGCGATGTCGTCGACGCTGAGCGGGGCCGGGCTGGCGGCGAGGGTGTCGGCGACGGCGCGGACCTGGGCGACGGTGTCCTTGGGCCAGGGTTGCGGCTTGGTCGGTGCGGCCGATGCCGGCGACTCGGCCTCCGCCCCCTCGGTGGCCAACGTGGCCTGGTCGGGCGTGGCTTGTGCGGTGGGGTGCTGGAATTCCGGGCGCAGCCAGCGGACCAGACCGCGGGCTTCTTCGGCGGCGCGTTCGGCGTTGAGGGCGACCAGGCGTTCGAGGATGGCTTCGTCGAAGGCGCGTTTGGCTTCGTCGCGGGTTGTTCCTTCGGCGGGCGTGTCGTTGCCGTGGGCCACGCGCAGCAGCGCAGCCAGGTCGGTCCAGCCGTAGGCGTCGAGCACGGCGGCGTCGATCTCGTCGTGCAGCTGGCGCAGCACCGAGACCAGGCCGTGTTCGTGGATCACGCGCTCCTTGGCGGTCAA
The DNA here is from genome assembly GCF_051900415.1 of Frateuria sp. GZRR35. Lineage (NCBI taxonomy): Bacteria > Pseudomonadati > Pseudomonadota > Gammaproteobacteria > Lysobacterales > Rhodanobacteraceae > Frateuria > Frateuria sp. GZRR35. The sequence continues at coordinate 180,539 of NZ_JBHZGL010000006.1, read as the reverse complement.
CGGCTCGCCGCTGCGCAGCTTGTCCAGCACGTTGTACATGCCGGTGAGGGTTAGGTCTGGATGGGCGGCTTGCTGGCGCTTGCGGTGGGCGTCGAGTTGTTCGGCGAGCGGGCCGAGGGAGGCACCAATATTGTCGATTGGCGGAAAGGGAAAGGTAGAAAAGCAGGTTGTATTCGTCCACGTAGGGCGATCTTCTAGCGTTCCGCCAGCCGCCAACGCCCAGCGCTTATGAACCTCGCTAGAAAGCAGACCCAGCCATTCCGGGCGATCAAGGCAGATCGCATACAACTTGTGGTCCGGGCAAAACGGTCGTTCTTCGAACACGAAGATGCGATGCTTCGCGGTCTCAGGCGTAACGATAAATCGGACAACCCCCTTCCACGACTTTCTTAGGGCCGTGTTAGCTCTTCCGAAAAGCCACCACTCCCGGCGCCGTTGTGGATCCGCGTTTTGATCGCGCTCTGGCTTCACGCGATCCAGCAACCACTGGTACAGCGAGGGATGCTGCTCGCGCGCCTGTTCCGCGGTAAGACCGAATAGGTCGATGACAAAGCAGTGTTCGCCGCCCTGCATTAGATCGCGCGCGTTGCAGTGCGGCTTAATGACTTCGGGCAAGGCGGATAGGTCGTAACCCACATCACGTACCTCTTGCGGGCTTAGCCGAAAACCCTTGCCTACGAGGTTCATACCTTGGAAGCACAGGTTCGCGTTGGATCGCAACTTGATCGCGGCGCTCACATTGGCGCCGGTGCGCAAGTCCGCGTGAATGGTGCCGTGCCGTTCAACGAAAGCCACGTCGACTTCGCCATCTTCGGTGGCGCGTTCGCCCGCCACTACCAATACGCGGCTGCCCGGTACCACCGTCGTTCCGGTCGTTGGCGTAGCGACCGTCATGCTGATCCGCACGTCCGCGCCATCAGAGGCGTCCACCCACGGATGGTCGGGCACGGCATACACCAACGCGAGCGGTACGCCTTTTCCCAGTGAGGAGGGCAAGGCCGATTGATTCCCGCTGGCCGAATTTCCACCTTCGGTCTTTTTCCGGGAGCGAGAGGGAAGTAGCGCGGCTTCGATGACGCGACGGTTGAACACCATGCGAATCGAATTGGTTGTGATGAATCCGAAGCGCTGCAGAGAGCCGTGCTGTGTCCGAAGCGCGGCATGGTGCCACCAGTACATGACGAAGTCGGAGGTGTCCGGGACATCTGACCATGCGGCACGCAACGCTTCGACGTAACCATCGCCCAAGGCTATCCGCATCCGCTTGTTCCCAATAAACGGCGGATTCCCCACCACGAAATCCGCCGTCGGCCACGCCGCCTTGCGCGGGTTCACGTACCGCTCCAGCGGCACGCGCTTGCTGTCGTCGGGCACGTCCTCGCCGGTGACAGGTGACTTCTTCATGCTCACGCCGTCCCAGCGGCTGACCGGCACGCCGCGCTCGTCGGTGACGTACTCCACCGCGTCGCAGGCCAGCACGGCGTCGCGGTTCTCGATGTTGCGGAAGTCGCGGATCACCGGCTGCGGCGGGTTCACGTCACCACGCGTGCGGTAGTGCCACTGCAGGTAGCCGATCCACAGCACCACTTCGGCGATGGCGGCGGCGCGCGGGTTCAACTCGATGCCCAGCAACTGGTGCGGATCGACGGTTTCGCCGCCCATGGCATCCGCGCGTTCGCCGCCGAGCGCCAGGCCGGTCTGGCGGAAGCCGAGCTCGTCCAGCGCGTTGAAGACTTCGCCTTCCAGGCGCTTCAAGTGTTCCAGCGTGACGTAGAGGAAGTTGCCGCTGCCGCAGGCGGGGTCGAGCACGCGTACGGTGCAGAGGCGGTGGTGGAAGTCGCGCAGCACCTTGACCGCCTCGTCCGCTTTGCCTTCGGCGGCGAGGGTGAGGGCGGCGGCGTGGGCGTCGCTCCATTCGTTGCGCAGCGGCTCGATCACGGTCGGCAGCACCAGCCGTTCGACGTAGGCGCGCGGGGTGTAATGCGCGCCCAGCTTGTGGCGTTCGCCCGGGTCGAGCGCGCGTTCGAGCAGGGTGCCGAAGATGGCCGGCTCCACGTGCTCCCACTTGGCCTTGGCCGCCTCGATCAGCAGTTCCACCTGGTCGCGGGTGAGCGGCAGGGTGTCAGGCTGCTTGAACAGCTTGCCGTTGAAGCGCAGCACGTCGCTGGCGATGGCGGCGCAGAAACCGCCGCCGTCCATGTCGCGCCACAGCTGGGCGAGCATGCGCATGGCCACGTCGGGACGATCGACATGCTGTTGCAGCAGGTCGCGGAAGCTGTCGGGCGGCAACAGCTTCACGTCCTCGGCGAACATGGTGAACAGGCAGCGCATCAGGAACTGGGCCACCGCGTCGGCGGCGTGGCCGTCCGCTTCAAGGCTGCGTGCCAGTTCGGCGAGCTTGCGCGCGATGTCGCGGGTGACGCGGGCGGCCTCGCGGCTCGGATCGAGCGCGAGCGGATCGGTCCAGATCGTGCGCAGGCGCTCGCGCAGCTTCGCGTCGGCCAGGTCGGTGAGCGCGATGCGATGGCTGCGCGGGTCGGGGAAGGGCGTGTAGGTGCCACCGGAGCGGGAGAATTCCGCATAAAGCTCGATGCGGTTGCCTACGTCCACCACGATCACGAACGGCGGTCGGCCTTCGGCGGCAGGCAGCGCGCGGGCGTACTGCTCGGCCTGGCTGCGGGCGCGCAGCAGGGCGTCGTCGAAACCCCGGGTGTGCGTGGGCGCCTTGAGCTTCTTGGCCTCCAGCACGAAGCAACCGCGCTTGTAGAGGTCGATGCGCCCGGCCGAGCTGCTGCCGTCGCCGTGGCTGAAGGTGATCGGGCGCTCGAACATGTACCGCTGTTCGGCGTCCGGATGCGGCGCTTCCACGCCCAGCAGGCGGCACAGGTCGAGCAGGAAGCTTTGCGAGGTGGACAGTTCCGATGCGTTGACGCCGTTCCATTTGGCGATGAAGGCGTCGCTCTCGTCCACGTTGATCAACGTCATGTTCGTTCCTGGATTTCCCCTTCGGCAAGGCTAACGGATTGGTGGCTGCAGGGCGTAATCCGGTCCTCTGTCGCAGTCGCGCACGCGTGCATGAGGCGATGGACCACCCGGGCCTTGCGCTATCCTTCGCCACACTTTCGGGGGAAAGGATGACCATGCAGCGTTGGCTGATCGCCGCCGTTGTCGCCTGTGTAGCCATGGCTGGCTGCACCGCATCGGGCGACGGCAATATCGAAAACGGGCGCCGACCGCAGCAGGCCGGGCAACCGACCCATCCGCTGGTGACGGCGGGTCACGCCATCGCGGCGGATGCCGCCGCGCTTGCCGGTGACCAGCAGGCGGTGCAGGCCCATCTGCAAGCGATGCAGCATGACATGCTGCGCTCCATGCGCGTGCCGGACGCATCGCGGCCGATCGACCATGAGGCGGCGCGCGCGGCGATCCGTGATCTGGAGGGCGTGCGTTCCAGTGCCTGGGTCGACCGGACCAACCTGCTGGTGCTGATCGGCGGCAGCCGGTACCGCAGCATGGCGACCATCGACCGCATCTGCCTGGCCCTCGAACCGCTCGGCGATACTCTTGCCGTGGTGGTGAACCTGCAGGACGTCACTGCAACCACGCCGGAAGGCGCAGACACCCTTTCACGCAACTGCCAGCTGCCTGAGGGCCAACAGGCGTTCATGCAAACGAAGCGGCGGATGGATGTGGTGGATCCGGCGTTGCGGCGGGTATTCCGGGCGCAGCAGGCGGCGGGGCGCTGAGCGTCCCTGGTTCTGGCGGGTTGGGGCACCTGTGACGCAGGTTCGAATCCCGCCCGGGCTACCAGAACGCTGCGACGGCGGGAGGTTGGGTTTGCGGTCTGTTGCCAAAAAAGCAACAATCGTTGCCATATGAGCAACAATTTTGGTCTGATGGACCTGCTATTCCCCGCCACAAGGCAACGGGCCCTGGCGCAGCTGCTGCTGAAGCCGGGGCAGACGTTCCATCTGCGCGAACTGGCGCGCCTGACGAATACGCATGCCGGAACGCTCGGGCGCGAATTGGACCGGCTTTCCCAAGCGGGACTGTTGACGCGTAGCCAACAGGGCAACCAGGTCCGTTACCAGGCGAACCCAGGCTGCCCGGTGTTCGAGGATCTGGCGTCGCTGTTCCGCAAGACGCATGGAACGGTGCCGGCCCTGCAGGGGGCGCTCGCGGCGTTGGGCAATCGTGTCGAGCTTGCGATCCTGTTTGGATCGGTCGCGCGCGGCACGCAGAACGAAGGCAGCGACATCGACGTGCTGGTGGTCGGCGCCGTGGGTTTTTCCGAACTCGTGCGCGGCCTGTACCCGATCCACGAAACCCTGCAGCGAGAGATAAGTCCCGTGCTCTACTCGCCGGAGGAGTTCCGCGAGCGCAGCCGGCGCGCCGATCCCTTCCTGGGCCGCGTGCTGGCGCAGCCGCATGTTTTTTTGATCGGGGGAAAGGATGACCTTGCAAAACTTGCTGGCGATCCGTCGCCTGCAGACCTTTACGCCTGACGCCATTGACGTGCGTAAGCTGCTGGCTGCGGCGCGGCGCGACCTTGCCGATGCCGGGGTTGAGGCGGTGAGCCCGGACAACCGTTCCGATGCCGCGTACAAATGCATCATGCAGTGCGCGATTCTGGGTCTGTGGGCCAACGGATACCGCACGCCGACCAGCCAGCCCGGGCATCACCAGACCTCGATCCAGTGCCTCACGCTGACCATGGCGGCTCCCAGGCAGACCGTCATCGTGCTCGACGCGCTGCGAAAGCGCCGAAACATCAACGACTACGAAGGCGACCCCGTGACGGAGGCGACGCTTGCTTCCTGCATGGACGAATCCACGAACCTGCTGCAGCACACCGAGGCATGGCTTCGCGAGCATCGGCCGCAACTTCTGGGCGACCTTTAGGCGAGTTTCGCCCGCGGACAGCGCTTGTTCGGGTCCTGGTGCCCATGCCAGCGCAACAGTCGCGATCCATGACTTCCGGCGGTGTCCAACGGCGGTCGCCCGGGCAAAACTCGCGGGGCTATCCAACCCCTGTCTGCAGGGCCGCCTTCGTGCCGCCCGTGCGTCAGTTCTGCCCACAAGGACCCCTATGCGCCGTCATCTCTCCACCGCAATCTGCCTGGCCCTGGCCGGGTTCACCATGGCTCCGCTGGGTGCCGCTTCGGCGGCCGAGGTGCGGGAGGCGACGACGCAGTTGCCGCGTGGCGTGGTGCCTTCGCACTATGACGTGGCGGTGACGCCGCATGCGGACAAGCTTTCCTTCGATGGCCAGGTGACGATCACGCTGACGGTGAACAAGCCGACCAGCTCGATCGTGCTCAATGCCGCGGACCTGACCTTCTCCAAGGCGTCGCTGACGGCGGAGAAGGGCAAGATGGCGTTCGCTGCGCCGAAGATTGCGGTGGATGAGAAGGCGCAGACCGCCACCTTCACCTTCGATCATCCGATCCCGGCCGGCACCTACCGCCTGGCGATGACCTACGCCGGCAAGATCGGCACGCAGGCCAACGGCATCTTCGCGCTGGACTACGACACCAAGGCCGGCAAGAAGCGCGCGCTGTACACGCAGTTCGAGAACTCGGACGCGCGCCGCTTCATCCCCTCGTGGGACGAGCCGAACTACAAGGCGACCTTCACCCTCACCGCCAACGTGCCCAACGGCGAGATGGCGGTGAGCAACATGCCGATCGCTTCGAAGAAGGATCTCGGCAACGGGATGACCGAGGTGCACTTCGGACAGTCGCCGAAGATGTCGACCTACCTGCTGTTCTTCGGCCTGGGCGACTTCGAGCGTGCCACGCTGAACGCCGAGGGCACCGAGATTGGCGTGATCACGCAGAAAGGCATGATCGACCAGGCGCAGTTCGCGCTGGATTCGTCCAAGCTCGTGCTGAAGGAATACAACGACTACTTCGGCGTGCCGTACCCGCTGCCGAAGCTGGACAACATCGCGGCGCCGGGCAAGAGCCAGTTCTTCTCGGCGATGGAGAACTGGGGCGCGATCTTCACGTTCGAATATTCGCTGCTGATGAACCCGCACATCTCCACGCAGCGGGACAAAGAGCGTGTGTTCAATGTGGCCGCCCACGAGATGGCGCACCAGTGGTTCGGTGACCTGGTGACGATGAACTGGTGGGACGACCTGTGGCTCAACGAGGGTTTTGCCTCGTGGATGGCCGCGCGCACCACGCACAAGTTGCACCCGGAATGGCACACCGACCTCGATGCGGTCGGCGTGCGCGAAGGCGCGATGGGGCAGGACTCGGTCGTCACCACGCACCCGGTGGTGCAACACGTGGAGACGGTGGAGCAGGCCAGCCAGGCGTTCGATGCGATCACCTACTCCAAGGGCGAGGCAGTGATCCACATGCTGGAAGGCTACGTGGGCGAGGACGCCTGGCGCACCGGCGTGCGCAACTACATCAAGGCGCACGCGTACGGCAACACGGTGTCCGATGACCTGTGGAAGTCCGTGCAGGCCGCGGCCGGCAAGCCGATCACGCAGATCGCGCATGACTTCACGCTGCAGCCGGGCATTCCGATGATCGAGGTGCGCGCGGCGGCGTGCTCCAACGGCAAGACCACCATCGCGCTGCGCCAGGGCGAGTTCACCCGCGACCGGCCGAACAAGCAGCCGTTGCGCTGGCACGTGCCGGTGATCGCCAAGACGGTCGGCGGCGAGACGGTGCGCACCGTGGTCGACGGCAAGGCCACGCTGACCGTGCCCGGCTGCGGGCCGGTGCTCGTCAACGCCGGCCAGACCGGCTACTACCGCACGCTCTACGCGCAGAATAATTTCGATGCCCTGAAGGGTCAGTTCGCCAAGCTGGCGCCGATCGACCAGCTTGGCCTGCTGGGCGACACCTGGGCGCTGGGCATGGCCGGCAACGAGCCGGTCTCCAACGTGCTGGCGCTGATTACCGCGACCCCGGCCGATGCCGATCCGCAGGTGTGGTCGGAGGTGGCCGGCTACCTGTCGGCGCTGGACAACTACTACCGCGGCGACCAGGCTCGCCAGCAGCGCCTGCGCACGTTCGCGCTGGGCCAGTTGCAGCCGGTGTTCGCAAAGATCGGCTGGGAGGCCAAGGCCGGCGAGAGCGCGCCGACCGCCAATCTGCGCCAGTCGCTGATCGCGGTGATGGCGGACCTGGGCGATGAGCAGGTCATCAACGAGGCCCGTCGCCGCTTCGCCGCACAGAAGACCAATCCGGATGCGGTGCCGGTGGCGCTGCGCAAGACCATCACCGCGATCGTTGCGCAGAAGGCCGATCCGGCGACCTGGGATCAGCTGCACGCGAAAGCCAAGGCTGAAACCACGCCGCTGATCAAGGACCAGCTCTACAGTATGCTCTCGATTCCCGAGAACGATGCGCTGGCGCAGCGTGCGCTGAACCTGGCGCTTACCGACGAGCCGGGCGCCACCAACAGCGCGGGCATGATCCGCGCCGTTGGCTACCAGCATCCGGAGATGGCGTTCGACTTTGCCGTGGCGCATCGCGAACAGGTCAACAAGCTGGTCGATTCGACCTCCAGCAGCCGCTACTACCCGGTGCTGGGCGCGAGCTCGACCAAGCCGGAGATGATCCAGAAGATCCAGGACTACGCGCAGAAGTACATCGCGCCGACCTCCCGCCGCGTGGCCGAACAGGTGGTGGCGAACATCAAGTACCGCATGATGATCCGCGAGGACCGCCTGCCCGAAATCGATGCGTGGCTGGACAAGCACGCCGGCTGATTCGCTTCGAAGCCTGCAAAGTGAAAAAGGCCCCGCGACGCGGGGCCTTTTTTTCTTCGTGGACGGGGCGGACGATAGCGCACGCGTCGATGAAACCTCGACACCATTTTCGGCTGAAACATGACCTTTGGCCCTCGACGAGGTCCATGGTCGGAATAGGCTGCTCGCGCCGTCTGATGGATGGCGTCGTCATCGATCGGAAGGCCATGGGCGGTGCCTGCTGCAGGCGATCAGCCGTGCGTGTGGCAGGCGGTCCGTCCGAACCCTCATGAGCTTGCCAAACCCCTGGCTGCTCGTGGGTCCTCCACGTCGATGAGAGCAGGTATCCCCATGAACGCATCCTTCTCGATTCATCCGGACGCATCCCGCCACTCGCTGGCACGGAAGTTGGCACTGGTCGCTGTCGTTGGTATCTGCGCCGCGGGCGCCGGTGCCGCGCAGGCCGCGGTGACCACAGGCAGGGTCTTCGGTCACGCGCCGGTCGGTTCGACCGTCCAGGTGGCCAGTGCCGAGTTCGGCATCAGCCGCACGATTCCCGTCAACGCCAAGGGCCGCTACCAGGTCGGCTGGCTGCCGATAGGCATCTACACCGTCACCGTGCTCGATCACGGCCAGCCGCGCGCCCAGCATCCCAGCGTGCAGGTGTACGTGGACCGCGGTTCGCGGGTGGATATGGAGTGTGCCTATGGACGGTGCTCGGAGCTGGCCGCCAACTAGTGCGATAGAGGGCGAGCGGTACGGCCCGCCATCGTGAGTTCCATCGGCAAGCGCCCGGTGCCGGCAGGCGCCGGGCGCTTCGTTTTTGACGCGATGTCGCGGCGACAGATCTCTTCATTCGCGGTTTCCGTAGCGCGCGCCACGGCCAGGCCGATGGCGCTTTGTCGAATCGGTAGCGCAAATGACTTTTGACCCTTCGTCGTCGTCCCGGCATCAGGTACGCTGCGCGCGTCCGCACGAAGGCTGAACGTCCCGTGCGCGACGGCCGTTGGCGTTAAGCCATCGGCATGATCCGTGGGCGCAACGCCAAACCCCTGGCGGCACACGGGTTTCCCCACATCGAAGACGAAAACAAGGAAAAACCATGAAGAACCTCCACTCGATCAAAACGGGTTCGACGCGTCGTGGCCAGTCCGTGCGGGCTTTCGTGATGGCGGCAGCCGTCGCGGCCTTCGGCATGGCAGGTTCCGCTGCGGTCTACGCGCAGGCCACTGCGGGCAAGGTGTTCGGCAACGCGCCGGCCGGCAGCAGCGTGCTGGCCAAGAGCACCACCAACGGCACCCAGCGCGAAGTGAAAGTCGACGAAAAGGGCCGTTACGCGATCCGCGAGCTGCCGGTGGGCGTCTACACGGTGACGCTGTCGGAGAACGGCCAGCCGGTCGCCAAGCACCTGAACGTGCCGGTGGTCGTGGGCCGCGGCATCAAGGTGGACTTCGACGGCCAGGCGACCGCCGCGGGCCAGCAGTAAGGCCCCAAGTCGGGCGCTGAAGCGTCCGGCGAAACAAAAAGCCAGCGCCGGAAGGCGCTGGCTTTTTTGTAGGAGCGCCCTTGGGCGCGACCTGGCCGTCTGATCGGATGATCGCCCGCTGGCGGCCGCGCCGAGAGCGTGCCTGCAAACGATGCGTACTCCTCCGTTTCACGGGAGGAGCGATGCCGTCAGAGCGCCTCGAAGATACCCGCCGCGCCCATGCCGGTGCCGATGCACATGGTCACCATGCCGTACTTCTGCTTGTGGCGACGCAGGCCGTGCACCAGCGTGGCTACGCGGACGGCGCCGGTGGCGCCGAGCGGATGGCCCAGCGCGATGGCGCCGCCCAGCGGATTGACCTTGGACGGGTCGAGTTCGAGATCCTTCATCACCGCCAGCGCTTGGGCGGCGAAGGCCTCGTTGAGTTCGATCCAGTCCAGTTGGTCGCGGCTGATGCCGGTGCGCTTGAGCGCCAGCGGAATGGCTTCCTTGGGGCCGATGCCCATCACCTCCGGCGGAACGCCGGCGACCGCGAAGCCGACGAAGCGGGCCAGCGGCTGCAGGTTGTATTCCTTGATCGCCTTTTCGCTGGCGATGAGCACGGCGCCGGCGCCATCGGACATCTGGCTGGAGTTGCCCGCGGTGACGGTGCCGCCGAACTGGCCGTTGCGGAAAACGGGCTTCAGCTTGCCAAGTACGTCGGGCGTGCTGCCGGCGCGCGGGCCTTCGTCCTGGCTGATCACGCGGTTGTCGGTCCTGATCGTGTCGTTGGCCAGGTCCGGGTAGTGGTCGTCGAGCTGGAACGGGGTGATCTCGTCCTTGAACTCGCCGGCGGCCTGGGCGGCCAGCGCGCGCTCGTGGCTGCGCGCGGCGAAGGCGTCCTGCTCCTCGCGGCTGACCTTCCACTGCTTGGCGACGTTTTCGGCGGTGATGCCCATGCCGTAGGCAATGCCGATGTGCTCGTTGTCGAAGATTGCCGGGTTCATGGCGACCTTGTGGCCCATCATCGGCACCATGCTCATGCTCTCGGTGCCACCGGCGAGCATCAGGTCGGCTTCGCCGAGGCGAATGGCATCGGCGGCGTAGGCCACGGCCTGCAGCCCCGAGGAGCAGAAGCGGTTGATGGTCACGCCCGGCACGGTGTGCGGCAGGCCGGCCAGCAGCACGCCGATGCGGGCCACGTTCATGCCTTGCTCGGCCTCGGGCATGGCGCAGCCGATCACTGCGTCGCCAATGCGGTGCGGGTCGATGCCCGGCGCCTGCGCCATGACGGCGCGGATCACGTGGGCGAGCATGTCGTCCGGGCGGGTGTTCCTGAATACGCCGCGCGGCGCCTTGCCCACCGGCGTGCGGGTGGCGGCGACGATGTAGGCGTCCTGGATTTGCTTGGTCATCGTTTTGCTCCGTCGCGTCGCGCTTGTCTCAAGCGGCGACGCGTTGTGGTTTGCGTTCGTGGGCTTGTCGCGCGGATCAGTTGCGCAGCGGCTTGCCGGTGGTCATGGTGTGGGCGATGCGGGCCAGGGTCTTTTCAGTCTTCGCCAGTTCCACGAAGTGCTTGCGCTCGAGCTTGAGCAGCCATGCCTCGTCGACCAGCGAACCGCGCTCGATGCCGCCGCCGCAAAGCGTGTCGGCAATGCGGCTGGCGATCGCCACGTCGTGCTCGGAAGCGAAGTAGCCAGCCTGCAGGTTGACCAGCGAGGCCTTGAAGGTGGCCGTGCCGGTGTCGCCGGCGACCGGAATCGCGCGGGCGGGCAGGGGCGGGCGCCAGCCGCTTTCGGCCAGCGCAGCGGCGACCGATTTGGCCACGTGCAGCAGTTCATAGCTGTTGAACACCACGATGTCCGCATCGCGCAGCAGGCCCAACTGCTTGGCTTCCAACGCACTGCCGGACACCTTGGCCATCGCCACGGTCTCGAACACCTTCTTCAGCGACTCGAACGGATCGGCCGGATTGGCCTGCGCGGCGCGCACGGCCAGTTCCTTCAAACCGCCGCCGGCCGGCAGCAGACCCACGCCCGCCTCGACCAGACCGATGTAGCTTTCCAGCGCGGCCACGGTGCGGGCCGAGTGCATCTGGAACTCGCAGCCGCCGCCCAGGCACAGGCCGCGTACGGCGGCGACCACGGGGACGAGCGAATGCTTGATGCGCATGCTGGTGCGCTGGAAGTTGTCGACCATCGACTCGAACGCGTCGAACTTGCCGTCCTTGAGCAGACCCAGCGCACCCTTCAGATCGGCGCCGGCGGAGAACGGCTCGCTGGTCTGCCAGATGACCACCGCCTTGAGCTTTTCCTCCGCCACACCGATGGCGTGCTGGATACCGTCGAGCACCTGATCGTTGACCGTGTGCATCTTGGTCTTGAACGAGAGGATGCCGACGCCGTCATCGCCCAGCGTCCACAGGCGCACGCCGTCGTTCTCCCACACGGTGGTGCCCTGGTCGAACTTCTCGCCCAGGATCGCGTCGGGGAAGAGCTGGCGCGCGTAGACCGGATGCGTCGAGCGCGGCTTGTAGCTGTTGGATGCGGCCGACCAGGAGCCTTCCTTGCCGTGCACGCCGTTGCGTCCGTCGATAACCCAGGCGGGCAGCGGGGCGTCGCTCATGGCCTTGCCCGCCTTGATGTCCTCGGCGATCCAGTTCGCCACCTGCTGCCAGCCGGCGGCCTGCCAGGTCTCGAACGGACCGAGCTTCCAGCCGTAGCCCCAGCGGATGGCGAAGTCGACGTCGCGCGCAGTGTCGGCGATGTCGGCCAGGTGGTAGGCGGTGTAGTGGAAGAGGTCGCGGAAGATCGCCCACAGGAACTGCGCCTGTGGATCGGAAGAGGCACGCAGCTTGGCGAACTTTTCCGCCGGGTCCTTGATGGCGAGGATGGCGGCGACCTCGTCCGATGCCTTCTGCTCGGACGGCACGTAGTCGCGCTTGGCCGGGTCGAGGACCAGGATGTCCTTGCCGACCTTCTTGTAGAAGCCCGCGCCAGTCTTCTGGCCCAGCGCGCCGGCGTCGATCAGGCCCTGCAGTACCGCAGGCGTCTTGAAGTACTTGTGCCACGGGTCATCGGCGAGCGTGTCGCCCATGGTCTTGATCACGTGCGCCATGGTGTCCAGGCCCACCACGTCCGCGGTGCGGTAGGTGGCGCTTTTCGGGCGGCCGATGGCCGGGCCGGTCAGCGCATCGACCGTGTCGAAGCCGAGCTTGAACTGTTCGGTGTGGTGCATGGTCGCCAGCATCGAGAACACGCCGATGCGGTTGCCGATGAAGTTCGGCGTGTCCTTGGCGATCACCACGCCCTTGCCGACCGTCGTGGCGAGGAACGCTTCGAGGCCTTCGACCACCGAGGCGTCGGTAAGACGGGTCGGGATCAGCTCGACCAGGTGCATGTAGCGCGGCGGGTTGAAGAAGTGCACGCCGCAGAAGCGATGGCGCATTTCCTCCGGCAGCGCCTCGGCCAGCGTGTTGATCGACAGGCCCGACGTGTTGGAGGCAATGATCGCGGTCTTCGACAGGTGCGAGGCGATCTTCTTGTAGAGATCGAGCTTCCAGTCCATCCGTTCTGCGATCGCCTCGATGACCAGGTCGACTTCCTTCAAGTGGTCGAGGTCTTCGTCGTAGTTGGCCGGGATGATCGCCGAGGCCAGATTCTTGTCCGCCAGCGGCGCGGGCGAGAGCTTCTTCAGGTTCTCGATGGCCTTGAGCGCGATCCCGCTCTTGGGCCCTTCCTTGGCGGGCAGGTCGAACAGCACGGTTTCGACACCGGCGTTGGTCAGGTGCGCGGCGATCTGCGCGCCCATGACGCCGGCGCCCAGCACGGCGGCCTTGCGGATGCGTAGTGTTGCGGGCATTGGCTTCTCCAGGGGATGCGTACAGCGAAACGGAAAAAGGCTAGGTAGCCAGCCGTGGCTGGCCGGTGAGTTCGGAAGATCAGGGATGACTCAGGCCGGCGGTGGCGAATCGGATCAGGTGCGCGATCGTCTGTTCGCGGTGGGCGGATTCACTGACACCGCCCTTGCGCTGGATCATGCCGAAGCCGGACATCGCGTGGGTCAGCGCACCGGTAACCAGGTCGATGCGCCAGTACAATTCCTCGCGGCTGAGCTGGGGCAGCAGCCGGGCGAACTCCGCCGTGAACTGGCGCATGACGTGGCCGTAGTTCTCGGACATGAATTGGCGCAGGTGGTCGTCGTGTTCGGCGAACGCGCGCGCCAGCACGCGCATGAACAAGGAGCCGCTGCCGTCGCTGGAGAGCGCCAGGGCAGGGCGGATGAAGGCGTCCAGCACGTCTTCGAGCGTGGTCCCGGGGTCCCCGACGACTTTCGCGAGCGCCGCCAGTCGGTGCGCGTTCAGCGTGTCGAGGCGGCGGCGGAACACCTCTTCGACCAGTTTGTCCTTGGAGCCGAAGTGGTAGTTCACCGCGGCCAGGTTGACCCCGGCGGCGGCCGTCAACTGGCGCAGCGACGCGCCATCGAAGCCGCGCTGGGCGAACAGCACCTCGGCGGCGGCGAGGATGCGTTCCTTGGTCGAGGCGGAACTGTTCACGCTTGGGCTCGCTCGCAGAGTGGAATCAAACGATCGTTTGAGCATACGCGGGCGGCTTCCGGCCCGTCAAACGGGCGTTTGGTTCACGCCGCGTCCGCTTGCGATCAGGCTAGAATCTGTCAAACTTTCGTGAGCTAAATCCGCATTTCGTGTCGGATTTAGCCCTACATTGATCGGCAAGCGAGCCGATAGCCCACTCAGATACCAGTTTCCCGGAGCAGACCATGGCGCTGGAGCGCACCCTTTCCATCATCAAGCCCGATGCCGTCGCCAAGAACGTGATCGGCCAGATCTACTCCCGTTTCGAGCAGGCCGGCCTGAAGGTCATCGCCGCGAAGATGAAGCAGCTGTCCCGCAAGGAAGCCGAAGGCTTCTACGCGGTGCACAAGGAGCGCCCGTTCTTCAACGCGCTGGTCGAGTTCATGATCTCCGGCCCGGTGATGATCCAGGTGCTGCAGGGCGAGAACGCTGTGCTGAAGCATCGCGATCTGATGGGCGCCACCAACCCGAAGGACGCCGCGCCGGGCACGATCCGTGCCGACTTTGCCGATTCGATCGACGCCAACGCGGTGCACGGCTCCGATGCCGCCGAGACCGCCAAGGTCGAGATCGCCTACTTCTTTGCGGAGACGGAAGTCTCCGCCAGGTAACCCGCGCGTTCATTCGTGAACGCCTAAAGGTCAAAAGCGGTCATCCGTGGCCGCACTACGAAAATGAACCAGGTTGTAGCCACTCCTTCCATCGACCCGAAAGCCGCAAGCGACAAGGTCAACCTGCTCGACTTCGATCGCCAGGGGCTGCGTGATTTCTTCGCGCAGCTCGGCGAGAAGCCCTATCGCGCCGAGCAGGTGATGAAGTGGATCTACCACCGCCTGGAAGACGACTTCGGCAAGATGACCGACGTAGGCAAGGCGCTGCGCGCCAAGCTCGAAGCCTCGTGCTACGTCGGTCCCCCGAAGACGCTGTTCGACAAGGCCGCCGCCGACGGCACCCACAAGTGGCTGCTGGGCATGGATGGCGGTAACGCCATCGAGGCGGTCTACATCCCCGAGCCGACCCGCGGCACGCTGTGCGTGTCCTCGCAGGTCGGTTGCGGCCTGAACTGCCAGTTCTGCTCGACCGCGACGCAGGGCTTCAACCGCAACCTTGCCACGTCCGAAGTCATCGGGCAGGTGTGGGTGGCGGCCAAGCACCTGGGCAACGTCACACACCAGAACCGTCGCATCACCAACGTGGTGATGATGGGCATGGGCGAGCCGCTGCTGAACTTCGACAACGTGGTCGCGGCGATGAGCCTGATGCGCGACGACCTGGGCTTCGGCCTGGCATCCAAGCGCGTGACGCTCTCCACCGCGGGCCTGGTGCCGATGATCGACAAGCTGTCCGAGGCGATCGACGTGTCGCTGGCGGTGTCGCTGCACGCGGCCAACGACGAGCTGCGCACCGAGCTGGTGCCGCTCAACAAGCGCTACCCGATCGCGGAGCTGCTGGGCGCCTGCCGCCGCTGGATCGAGCGTCGGCCGCGCACTTCGATCACTTTCGAATACACCCTGATGAAGGGCGTGAACGACCAGCCCGAGCACGCCAAGCAGCTGATCAAGCTGATGCGCAAGCTGCCCACCGGCAGCGCGAAGGTGAACCTGATCCCGTTCAATCCTTTCCCGGGCACGCGTTTCGAGCGCTCGGACGCCGACACCATTCGCGCGTTCCAGACCCTGCTGCTCAACGCGAACGTCCTGACCATGCTGCGCCGCACGCGTGGCGACGACATCGATGCCGCCTGTGGCCAGCTGAAGGGCCAGGTGCTTGACCGCACGCGCCGGCAGGCCGAGTTTCGCAAACGCCTTGATCAGGGACAAGGAGTGGTGCATGCGTCTTGAACGCTGGATGGGGGCAGCGCTGGCGCTTGCGCTGGCAGGATGCGTCACCACGACCACCGAGGAAGGCAGTCTCGGCGGGCGGATTCCGCACACCAGCCGCAGCCAGGAGGCGCAGGACGCCGCGCGCATCCACACCGAACTTGGCCAGCAGTACATGGCCAACGGCGACCTCAAGACTGCGCTGGAGAAGCTCAACAAGGCGCTGCAGTTCGACGAGGACTACGCACCGGCGCATACCGTGATCGCCGTGCTGGACGAGCGCATCAATCGTCCCGGGCAGGCCGAGCAGCATTACCGCCGCGCGGTCCAGCTGGAGCCCGACAGGGGCATGCCGAACAACAATCTCGGCACCTTCCTGTGCCGCATCGGCAAGGGCGCCGAAGCCCTCAAGTATTTCGACACCGCGCTGAAAGACCCGTTCTACCAGACGCCGGACGTGGCGCTGACCAACAAGGGCATCTGCCAGTTGCGCATGAACGACCTGGCTGGCGCCGAAGCCACGCTGCGCAAGGCGCTGGACGCCAATCCGCAGAATGGCGATGCGCTGCTGCACCTGGCCAAAGCCTTGTACCTGAACAATGACGCGTTCCGCGCGCGTGCGTTCATCCAGCGCTTCGACGCGCTGGGCCAGCCTAGTGCCGACGCGCTCAAGCTCGGCCACGACATCGAAACCCGCCTGGGTAACACGGATGCTGCCCAAAATTACCGCAGGCGACTGCAAAGCCAGTTCCCGGATTCGGATCAGGCCCACGCCCTCGACGCACCCGCTAGCCCATGACCTTCCAGCAGTCCAATCCCGGCCATCGCGCGATTGACCTGTTCGCCGTTGCGGCGATCACGGATGGCCCGTCGAACGATCAGTCCCCCAGTTTCGGTAGCCGTCTGCGCGCCGCCCGCGAGGCGCGCGGCCTGGATATCGACGCCTGCGCGCACACGCTCAAGCTCCCGGCGCGCGTGCTGCGCCAGTTGGAGAGCAGCCAGCGCGAAGGCATCGATTACGCCGTCTACCTTGCCAGCTACATCACCAAGTACGCGCGCCACCTGGGTGTGGACGAGGAGTCCATCCAGGCCGAGCTGGCGAGCCTCAAGCGCGCCGAGCCGACGCTGGTGGCCACGGGCGGCATGTCGCATTCGCGCTACCTGCTCGAGCGCTACGCCACCGCCGCCACCTACGTGGTGCTGACCGCGGTGATCGTGGTGCCGATGGTGTGGCTGGGCGTGCGCGGCACGCTCGACCGCGACCTCAGCCATCTGGCGCCGCTGGATGCCACGCCGGTCGCCCAGCAGGACGCCCCTGCGCATGTTGCCAGCAACAGCGCCAACGCCGCCGTGGCCACGGCCACCCGCAAGGCGGCCAGCACGCCACCCGTCGAGGAACAGCCGCTGCTGGCGTCGATGGCGCCATTCCCCGGCCTGGACAGTGGCAGCCTGACCGCCGCCAAGCCCGAAACTGTCGTCCCTACGCCCGCTCCCGTGGCTGCGGTGCCGGGCGGGCACAGCGTGAGCCTGACGTTGGCCGAAGCCAGCTGGGTCGAAGTGGTCGCCGCCGATGGCTCCCGCCTGGAATACGGCCTGTTGCCGGCCGGTACCAGCAAGACCTGGAACAGCGCGCAGCCGCTGGACGTGCGCATCGGCAACGCCAGTGGCGCCAAGGTCAGCATCGACGGCCAGCCACTGCCGCTGGACGCGTACCGCCGCGCCAACGTGGCGCACTTCCACGTACAGGATGGCAAGCCGGCCCCCAGCGGCGCCTGATCGATCCTTCCGCTTCATGAGCGCCCCGTTTGCGCGACTGCCATGCCGGTCGTGCAAACGGGGCGTTTCGATCTG
The DNA here is from genome assembly GCF_051900415.1 of Frateuria sp. GZRR35. Classification (NCBI taxonomy): domain Bacteria; kingdom Pseudomonadati; phylum Pseudomonadota; class Gammaproteobacteria; order Lysobacterales; family Rhodanobacteraceae; genus Frateuria; species Frateuria sp. GZRR35. The sequence continues at coordinate 163,095 of NZ_JBHZGL010000006.1, read as the reverse complement.
AAAAGCCGCCGATTTTGCCCGTCCCCGCGGTGCATCGGTTATGCTTGCCCATTGACCGACGTTCCTGCGCGGTCAGGGCTTTTCCAACCTACTTTTTCCCAGCGCCGGGTCGGCCCATGCCGTCGCGGCGCGCGCTTTTGACGGACATCTGCATGGCATTCGACGCATACGACGATTACGAGCAAGGCGAACGCGTACAGCAATGGCTGCGCCAGAACGGCCTGTCCATCGTCATCGGCATCGTCATCGGCCTGGTCGCGATCTTTGGCTGGCAACAGTGGCGCAACCACCAGGCCACGCGCGAGATGGAGGCGTCCAACCTCTACCAGCAGCTGCAGACGGCGCTGGCTTCCGGCAATACCGGTGAGGTCGACAAGCTGGTCGATCGCCTGGAGAAGGACTACACCAAGTCCACCTATGCGGTGCTCGCCGCCAGCGACCAGGCGCAGCGCCTGGTTGAAGCGAAGCAACTGGACAAGGCGCTGGCCTCCCTGCAGTGGGCGCGCAGCCACGTAGGCGACAACGCGCTCAAGCCACTCATCGAACTGCGCACGGCCAAGGTGCAGATGGCCGCCGACAAGGCCAAGGATGCGCTGGCCACGCTCGACGCCATCAACGCGAAGGGCTACGAGGCCCTGCGTCAGGAACTACGCGGCGATGCGCTGGTCAAGCTTGATCGCGCGGATGACGCGCGCAAGGCTTACCAGGCGGCACTGGCCGCCATGGCTGAAGACGCGCCCCAACGCGCTGCCTTGCAACTCAAACTCGACGATCTGGCCGTGGCCGGGAAGCAGGGCGCATGAAGGTGATGGGCATGAAGCGGGCAGTAGCCGTGGCGCTGGTCGGACTGGTCGCGCTGGCCGGTTGCCATAGCGCCAAGAAGGAAAACGTCCAGCCGCCGACGCCGCTGTCGAAGGATTTCAAGCCGACGGTGCAGGTCACCCGCCTGTGGCGCGAGACGATCGGCGATGGCGCTGGCGACACCGGCGTACGCCTGCGCCCGGCCGTGGTCGACGGTGTGCTCTACGCCGACAGCGCCGACGGCAAGCTGGTCGCGCTCGACGCCAACACCGGAAAGACGATCTGGTCCAAGAGTTCGCGCACCCACGGCTGGTTCGGTTGGGGCGACAAGAAGCGCAAGGACGCCTTCTACGCCGGCGGCCCGGCGGTCAGCGGCGACCTGCTCGCCGTCGGCACCCTGGACGGCCACGTCTACGGCGTCAACGCCAAAGACGGCAGCCCGCGCTGGGAAGCCACCCTCAAGTCCGAGGTGCTCGCCTCGCCGGTGATCGTGGGCGACCTGGTGGTGGTACGCACCGGCGATGGTCGCGTCTATGGCCTGGATACCGCCAGCGGCGAGCGTCGCTGGGTCTACGACCAAAGCGAAGTGCCGCTGCTCAGCCTGCGTGGCAACGGCCCGCTGCTGGTCGCCAACGGCGTGGTGTTCTTCGGCAGCGACGGCGGCAAGCTGGTCGCGCTGCGCCTGGACAACGGCGAGAAGCTGTGGGAGCAGAACCTCGCCAGCGGCGAAGGCCGCACCGAGATCGAGCGCCTGGACGACGCCGACGGTTCCATCCTGCTCGACGGCCGCACGCTCTACGGCGCCGCCTACCACGGCAACCTGGTGGCCATCGACGGCCCCAGCGGACGGCCGATGTGGGCGCACCCGTTCTCGACCTACGCCTCGCTGGCGACCAAGGGCAACGCGCTCTACGCCGTGGACGAAGACTCGCAGGTGTGGGCATTCGACAAGAGCTCCGGCACCGAAATGTGGAAGAACGACAAGCTCAAGTACCGCTGGCTGACCGGGCCGGCCGTGCAGGGCGACTACGTCGTGGTCGGCGACATCGAAGGCTATGTGCACTGGCTGCAGACCGGCGACGGCGCGCTGGCCGCCCGCGAGCGCCTGTCCAGGCACGCCATCCGCGCCCAGCCGCTGGTCGTGGGTGACGTCGTGTACCTCGAGGACGTGGAGGGCCGCATCGGCGCCTACCGTCTTGGCGGCACGCGCTGATCGCCCGCAAGGAAGATGCTGAATCATGCTGCCCGTCGTCGCCCTGGTCGGTCGTCCCAACGTCGGTAAATCGACCCTCTTCAATGCACTGACGCGCAGCCGCGACGCCCTGGTGGCCGACATGCCGGGCGTCACCCGCGATCGCCACTACGGCGTGTGCCACTTGGGCCCGCGTCCGTTCGTGGTGGTCGATACCGGCGGCCTGTCCGGCGTCGAGGAAGGCCTCGACGCGCTCACCGCACAACAGGTGCGCCTGGCGATCGACGAGGCGCAGGTGCTGGTGTTCGTGGTCGATGCCCGCGACGGCCTGCTGCCCCAGGACCAGGGCATCCTTTCCGAACTGCGCCGTAGCGGCAAGCCGATCCTGCTGGCGGTCAACAAGACCGACGGCCTGGAGGAACAGGACGCCCTTGGCGAATTCGCCCGCTTCGGCATCGCCGCCATGCTGCCGCTGTCGGCCGCGCACAACCGTGGCACCGAGGAGCTGATCGCCGCTTCGCTGCCGCTGTTGCCGCCGGACGAGGATGAATCCGAAGCGGGCGTCGAGGACGACAGCATCCGCGTCGCCATCGTTGGCCGCCCGAATGCTGGCAAGTCCACCCTGATCAACCGCCTGCTCGGCGAGAACAGGCTGATCGTCTCCGACGTCGCCGGCACCACGCGCGATCCCATCCGCGTGCCGCTGGAGCGCGACGGCAAGCGCTACACGCTGATCGACACCGCCGGTGTGCGCCGCAGGGCGCGCGTGGAAGAGGGCGTGGAGAAATTCAGCGTCATCAAGACGCTGCAGTCGATGGCCGCCAGCCAGGTCGTGGTGCTGATGATCGATGCCCGCGAGAACCTGGCCGACCAGGACCTCACGCTGATCGGCCACGCGGTCGAAGAGGGCCGCGCGCTGGTGATCGCCGTCAACAAGTGGGACGGCATGGACGCCTACCAGCGCGAGCAGTGCCAGCGCACGCTCGAGCGCAAGCTGGTGTTCGTGGACTGGGCCAAGACCGTGTTCATCTCGGCGCTCCACGGCTCGGGCCTGCGCGAACTGATGCGCGCGGTCGTCCGTGCGCACACTTCGGCCACGCACGAACTGAGTTCCTCCGATCTCACCCGCACCCTGGAAAAGGCCTACGAGGGTTACCAGCCGCCGCTGGTCCGCGGCCACGCGCCCAAGCTGCGCTTCGCGCATCCGGGTGGGTCCAATCCGCCGACCATCGTCATCCACGGTAGCCGCACCAAGCACATCGCGCCGGCCTACCGCCGCTACCTCGAGAACTTCTTCCGCAAGCGTTACAAGCTCGAAGGCACGCCGATCCGGATCGACTTCCGCGACGGCGACAACCCGTTCGCCGGCCGCAAGAACGTGCTCACCGAGGGACAGCAGCGCAAGCGCCAGCGGATGATCCGCGAGATGAAGAAGCGCAAGAAATAGCCGCCGGCGACCTTGTGTCGCGAAGCCGCCATGGCGGAAAGCCTCTTGTAGGAGCCCGCTTGCGGGCGATGCTTTTGGCCGGCCCCTTGGCAAAGGGCATCGCCCGCAAGCGGGCTCCTGCAACGGGTGTGAATCAGAGATCCGCGGGCACGAGTGAGTACACCGCGGCGTCCATCGCGCGGTCACGCACCCAGAGTCGATGCCGAGCGATGACCTCGAACCGAGCCCCTGCTTGCTCGGCCGTCCGCCGGCTCGCGTGGTTATCCGGCAATGCCACGATCTCGATGCGAACCAGCCTCAACCGGTCGAATCCAAAGTGCGCCGCGACCCTGGCAGCCTGCCGGGCGACGCCCTGGCCCTGGCGTGACTGCCGCACCCAATAGCCCAAGGACGCGCTACGGTGCACCAGATTTCGCTGGCTCAGCCCGACGCTGCCGAGCAACGCGCCGCTATCGCGCTCGAACACCCCGAACGCAAAATGCTCGTCGCCCGCCCAGCCCTCGCGGCAATGCCGTATCCACGCCCGCGCCTCGTCGAGGTCGTAGCCGGCGTGGCACCAGGGCAGCCAGCGACCGACGGTCTCCAGCGATTCCTGGACGGCCGTGTGCAACGCCGGCGCATCCTCCGGCTGCCACGGGCGCAGGAGCAGCGGGCCTTCGGCTAGATGCGTGTCAGCGGGCACAGGCACGGTGGGTTCCTTTATTTCGCAGGGTGGGCTTTCACACCACCGCTCCGGTTCCGGTCAAGCCAGGTGGGCCAAAGACCACCCTACGATGCCTGGCGTGTTTGTGCAGGGCCGATGGCGACCGGATAATAGACGCCTTTGCACAACAGGCAGCCCCATGACCGCACGCATCCTCGACGGCAAACGCATCGCGCAGGAACTGCTGGAGCGGGTCGGACGGCGCGTGTCCGAGCGCAAGGCGCAGGGCCTGGTGGAGCCGGGTTTGGCGGTCGTGCTGGTGGGTGACGACGCAGCCTCATCGGTCTACGTGCGCAACAAGCGCAAGGCGTGCCACCAGGTCGGGTTCCGCTCGTTCGATTACGACCTGCCGGCGACCACCACGCAGGCCGAGCTGTTCGCGCTGATCGACAAGCTCAACGCCGATCCCGCCGTGCATGGCATCCTGGTGCAGTCGCCGCTGCCGCCGCACATCGACGAGGACGCGCTGGTCGACCGCATCGACGCCAGCAAGGACGTGGACGGTTTCCAGGCGGTCAACGTGGGCCGCCTGGCCCTGCGCCGCTTCGGCCTTCGGCCCTGTACACCCAAGGGCGTGATGACCCTGCTCGGGCATACCGATCGACCGGTGCGCGGCCAGCACGCCGTGGTGGTGGGCGTGTCCAACCACGTCGGCCGTCCGCTCGCGCTGGAACTGCTGATCGCCGGCTGCACCACGACCTGCTGCCACCGCTTCACGCGCGACCTGGAATCGTTCGTGCGCCAGGCCGACATCGTCATCGTCGCGGTCGGCAGGCCAGGTCTGGTCAAGGGCGAATGGATCAAGCCGGGTGCGGTGGTGATCGACGTAGGTATCAATCGGCTGGATGACGGCCGCCTGGTCGGGGACGTCGAGTTCGCTCCCGCGGCCGAGCGCGCCAGCTGGATCACGCCGGTACCCGGAGGGGTGGGGCCGATGACCGTGGCGACGCTGATCGAGAACACATTGGAGGCGGCAGAGGCTCGGTAGGCTCCTCGCGAGGCTTCCCCCATCCGCCTGTCGGCACCTTCCCCCGTAAACGGGGGAAGGCTCATACGTGCGGCACCTCGATCCTCTGCGATAAACCGGGTGAGAGCGGTATCCCGATCCTTCCCCCGTTCACGGGGGGAAGGTGCCCGAAGGGCGGATGGGGGAAGCCTTGCCTCAACCCCCAATACCATCTCCATCTGGCGACCAACACGCCCCCACGCGTATAATCCCATCTTTGCAGCGAGACCCACCCGCATGCGCATCCTCGCCGAGGCTCTGACCTACGACGACGTGTACCTCGTTCCGGCCCATTCGGCCGTCCTGCCGCGCGACGTCGACACCTCCACCCGGTTGACCCGCAACCTGCGCCTGAACATCCCCATCGTGTCCGCCGCCATGGACACCGTGACCGAGGCGCGACTGGCCATCACCATGGCCCAGCAGGGCGGCATCGGCATCATCCACAAGAACATGACCGCCGCGCAGCAGGCCGCCGAGGTGCGCCTGGTGAAGAAGTTCGAGGCGGGCGTGATCCGCAGCCCGATCAGCGTCGGGCCCAACACCTCCATTCGCGAAGTGCTGCAGCTCACCCGCGCGCACAACATCTCCGGCGTGCCGGTGGTCGACGGCGAGAAGCTCGTCGGCATCGTCACCAGCCGCGACCTGCGCTTCGAGCGCAAGCTGGAAGACCCGGTGCGCAACATCATGACGCGCCAGGACAAGCTCGTGACCGTGCGCGAAGGCGCCAGCCAGGACGAAGTGCTGCAACTGCTGCACAAGTTCCGCATCGAGAAGGTGCTGGTGGTCAACGACGACTTCCAGCTGCGCGGCCTGATCACCGTCAAGGACATCCAGAAGGCGCGCGACAACCCGCATGCCGCCAAGGACGCGCACGAGCGCCTGCTGGTCGGCGCGGCAGTGGGCGTGGGTGGCGATACCGAGCAGCGCATCGAGGCCTTGGTGGATGCCGGCGTGGACGTGCTGGTGGTCGACACCGCGCACGGCCATTCGCAGGGCGTGATCGAGCGCGCCGGGTGGGTGAAGAAGCGCTATCCGCAGGTGCAGGTGATCGCCGGCAACATCGTCACCGGCGAGGCGGCGCGTGCGCTGCTCGATGCCGGCGTGGATGCGGTCAAGGTCGGCGTGGGCCCCGGTTCCATCTGCACCACCCGCGTGGTCGCCGGCGTCGGCGTGCCGCAGATCACCGCGATCGACCTGGTCGCCACCGCGCTCAAGGACGAGATCCCGTTGATCGCCGATGGCGGCATCCGCTACTCGGGTGATATCCCCAAGGCGCTGGCTGCCGGCGCCTCGACGGTCATGCTGGGCTCGATGTTCGCCGGCACCGAGGAATCGCCGGGCGAGGTCGAGCTGTTCCAGGGCCGTTCCTACAAGAGCTACCGCGGCATGGGCTCGCTCGGCGCGATGGCGCTGGGTTCCAAGGACCGCTACTTCCAGGACGAGGCGGACGCCGACAAGCTGGTGCCCGAGGGCATCGAAGGCCGCGTGCCGTACCGCGGCCCGCTGCGCAACATCATCCACCAGCTGATCGGCGGCCTGCGGGCCTCGATGGGTTACCTCGGGGCCGCCACGGTCGAGGATGTGCGCCAGAAGGCGCAATTCGTGAAGGTGACTTCGGCCGGCGTGACCGAGGCGCACCCGCACGACATCCAGATCACCAAGGAAGCGCCGAACTACCGGCTGAACTCGTGACACACGGGGCCCTTCGCGGGCCCCGACTTCTTATGGCGCCATTCCCCCGCGGCCGCAGCGCTGCCGCACTCACGGATGTCCGGTCCAGGGAATGACGCCGACCCGTTTCTGGACGACAGCCCACAGAGCCCGGTCCGATGCAGAACATCCATTCCGACAAGATCCTCATCCTCGACTTCGGCGCGCAGTACACCCAGCTGATCGCCCGGCGCGTGCGCGAGCTCGGCGTCTACTGCGAGATCTGGGCGTGGGACCATGATCCGGCCGAGATCGCCCGCTACGCGCCCAAGGGCATCATCCTGTCGGGCGGCCCCGAATCGACCACGTTGCCGGGTGCGCCCAAGGCGCCACAGGCAGTGTTCGACTCGGGCCTGCCGGTGCTGGGCATCTGCTACGGCATGCAGACCCTGGCCGCGCAGCTGGGCGGCGCGACCGAAGCGGCGGACGCCCGCGAGTTCGGCCATGCCCAGGTCGACATCGCGGGCAACAGCCGCCTTTTCGATGGCCTGAGCGATCACGCCGATGCGCACCGCCTGGACGTCTGGATGAGCCACGGCGACCACGTCAGCCAGGCGCCGCCGGGCTTCGCCATCACCGGCACGACCGACCGCATCCCGGTCGCGGTGATGGAGAACGAGGACAAGCGCTGGTACGGCGTGCAGTTCCATCCGGAAGTCACCCACACGAAGCAGGGCAATGCGCTGCTGAAGCGTTTCGTGGTCGACATCTGCGGCTGCGCCACGCTTTGGACGGCCGACAACATCATCGACGACCAGATCGCCCGCGTGCGCGAGAAGGTCGGCAACGACCACGTGCTGCTCGGCCTCTCCGGTGGCGTCGATTCCTCGGTGGTCGCTGCGCTCCTGCACAAGGCGATCGGCGACCAGCTCACCTGCGTGTTCGTCGACACCGGCCTGCTGCGCTTCAAGGAAGGCGACCAGGTGATGGCGACGATGGCCGAGCACTTGGGCGTGAAGGTGATCCGCGTCGATGCCGCCGACCGCTACTTCAAGGCGCTCGAAGGCGTGGCCGACCCGGAAGCCAAGCGCAAGATCATCGGCCGCCTGTTCGTGGAGATCTTCGACGAGGAGTCGGCCAGGGTCACCGCCGCCGGCCACGGCCAGGTCAAATGGCTGGCGCAGGGCACGATCTATCCCGACGTGATCGAGTCGGCCGGCAGCAAGACGGGCAAGGCGCACGTCATCAAGAGCCACCACAACGTCGGCGGCCTGCCCGAGGACATGAAGCTCGGCCTGGTCGAGCCGTTGCGCGAGCTGTTCAAGGACGAGGTGCGGCGCATCGGCGTGGCGCTCGGCCTGCCGCGCGAGATGGTCTACCGCCACCCGTTCCCCGGCCCGGGCCTGGGCGTGCGCATCCTGGGCGAGGTCAAGCGCGAATACGCTGAACTGCTCGCCCGCGCCGATGCCATTTTCATCGACGAGCTGCGCAAGGCGGACCTCTACGACAAGACCAGCCAGGCCTTCGCCGTGTTCCTGCCGGTCAAGTCGGTCGGCGTCGTCGGCGACGCGCGAGCCTACGAATGGGTGATCGCCCTGCGTGCCGTGGAAACCATCGACTTCATGACCGCGCACTGGGCGCACCTGCCGTACGAGTTCCTGGGCAAGGTATCCAACCGCATCATCAACGAGCTGCGCGGCGTCTCGCGCGTCGTCTACGACATCAGCGGCAAGCCGCCGGCGACCATCGAGTGGGAGTGAGGCCGGTGCGCACCTCGCGCCCGATGACCGGCCCTTCGCGAAGGCTCGTCGCGGTGCTGGCCCGAAGACGCGCGTTCCGCTCCACGGTTGTTCCTGCAAGTCGCCACACACGGTAGCCACGATGAGCCAGATCACGATCACCAAGCAGGATGGTCCGCGCCACGGCCGCTATGTGGCGCAGGTGGCCGGTGTCGATGCCGAAGCCGAGTTGACCTATACCCATCGCGGTCCGGGCCTGGTGAGTGCCGATCACACCGGCGCCCCCGAAAGCCTCCGGGGCACCGGTGCGGCTGCGGCGCTGGTCGACTATCTGGTCGCCGATGCCCGCGGAAACGGATTCCGGATCCTTCCGCTGTGCCCGTACGTCCGCGCCCGCTACGTGAAGCATCCGGAATGGCAGGACGTGATGACGCTGGCGCCCGGCGAGGAGCCAAACGCGGGCTGACGGCGACGACGGGGTGGGCGCCGTGCCGTGCGCCGGCCACCGCCGTTTTTCCCGCACGATCGAGGAGCAAAACCGATGGTTCGCAAGACCCTGGCCACGGTGGCCGATACCCAGGCCAGTCCGCTCGCGGTGGCCATCGAGGTGTCGGGCCATCACCTGATCGGCGATGAGCCGGCCACGCAAGGCGGTGCGGACCTGGGGCCCTCGCCCTACGATCTGCTGACGGCGTCCCTGGGCGCCTGCACCGCCATCACCGTGCGCTGGTATGCGCTCAAGATGGGCTGGCCGCTCGAACACGTCCACGTGGAGGTCGAGCACGACAAGAGGGTGATGGCCGCCCGTCCGGAGGTGATCGACGCCTTCCGCAAGCGCGTGACCATTACCGGCCCCGACCTGACGCCCGAGCAGAGGCAGAAGTTGTTCGAGGTGGCCGAGAAGTGCCCGGTCCACAAGACGCTGACCGGCACCATCAGCATCGAGACCTTGCCGGCCGACTAACCGCGGGGGCAAGCGCGAGTCGGTGCGCTCCGCGCAGCGGCTACAATGCCGGCCCCGCCAGCCGAGCCGCCCTTGCGCGTGTCCATGTCCGATTCCCTCACGCCCATTGCCGCCACATTCTCGTCCGAGGACGAAGCCTGCATGCGCCGCGCCCTGCAACTGGCGGCGCACGCGCGCGACGCGGAGAACGAGGTGCCTGTTGGCGCCGTGCTGGTGCACGAGGGGCAGATCGTCGGGCTGGGCTGGAACCGCAACATCACGCTGCACGATCCGACCGCGCACGCCGAGATCATGGCGCTGCGCGCGGCGGGCCAGAAGCTCGCGAACCACCGCATCGTCGGCGCGACGCTCTACGTGACGCTGGAACCATGCTCGATGTGCGCAATGGCCCTCGTGCATGCGCGGATCGGCCGGGTCGTGTACGCGGCGACCGATCCGAAAACCGGCGCAGCCGGCAGCGTGTTCGACACGCTGGTCTCCGAGCGGCACAACCATCGCGTGATGGTGCAGGGTGGATTAATGGCCGCCGAGTCGGGCGAGATGTTGCGGGAGTTCTTCCGCTCGCGGCGATAAGGCCCAGACAAGCGCGGAGGGTGCGCTTCAGCTCACCGTCGCCGCGCCGGGATGGTTGGCTCGAACGCGCCCTGCGAGGCCTGCAAGCTCAAGCCAGAAGGAATGCCAGCGCCTGGGCGCACGGCTGCTCCACTTTCAGGCTCAACAATGGATCGGCGCGCGTCCTTCCCAGGTTCACCGCCGCCACCGGCTTGCCGGCGCGTGCCGCCGCGTGCACGAAGCGATAGCCGGAAAACACCATCAGCGACGAGCCGACGACCAGCACGGCGTCGGCGGCTTCCAGCGCCTCCATCGCCAGCATCACGCGCTCGCGCGGCACGTTCTCGCCGAAGAACACCACGTCGGGCTTGAGCACGCCGCCGCAGGTCGGGCAGGGTGGCACGGCGAAGTCGTCGAAATGTGCTGTTTCCAGGTCCGCGTCGCCGTCCGGTGCATGGGCAGCATCCAGATCGGCCCAGCCAGGATTGAGCCGATCGAGCTCCTGCTGGAACGCTTCGCGCGGCTGGCGCCAGTCGCAGCCCATGCAGCGCACCTGGTCGAGCCGTCCGTGCAGGTCGACCACCTGGCGCTGGCCGGCGCGCTGGTGCAGCCCATCCACGTTCTGCGTGACCAGCAGTTCGAGCCGCCCCTGTGCCTCCAGCCGCTGCAGCGCGTGGTGGGTGCCGTTGGGCCGGGCTCCGCCAAAGTGGCGCCAGCCGACGAGGCTGCGCGCCCAGTAACGCCGGCGCGTGCGCTCCTCGCCCATGAAGGCCTGGTAGGTCACCGGCGGCGTGCGTTTCCAGGCGCCCTCGGTGTCGCGGTAGTCGGGGATGCCGGAGTCCGTGCTGCAACCGGCGCCGGTCAGCACGAACAGGCGCGGATGGGTATCGATGAACCGGGCGAGCGGGGCAGGTTGCATGGCGACAAGTATGGCGCGAGCTCGTCCCTGCAGGAGCGCACCTGTGGGTCGCCCGCGCGGTCGCCCACAGGTGCGCTGCTGCAAATGATCACGGAACGCTTTACGACTGTCTCATCTTTCCGTGACGGCGCCTTCAATGCGTGACCACCAAGATGCCCGTGCTGCCGCAGCACCGCGCGGCCACGGGTGAATCATGAGCCAGTCCGACCGGACCCTGAGCACGATCAACGACAGAGATCCGTTCGCGATGCGGTACTGGTCCAAGCAGCTGCGCATCTCCGAGCGCGACCTGCGCGAGGCAATCGCGGTCGTCGGTACCAACACCCAGGCCGTGCGCCAGTACACCAACCGGCCGCAGCCCAGCCATGCGGACAGGCCGCGCGGCGCGAGCCGCCGACGCGGCGACTGATGGCCCGGCGCCAAGGGACAGCGGACGTGCCTGCCCACCCCGGCACCCGCGGCCAGCGCAAGCGCCGCCCGGCCACGGCCGCGGCAGATCCATCCTCACAGGGAGTCTCCATGCCGGCACACGCGATGGCGCCGCCACGCATCTTCAGCCTGCCCGCCGAACCGGACGCCAGCAGCGGGCAGACACCCTGGTTCACCCACGCGGCCGACCTCGGCTTCAGCCACGTGCTGGCGCCCGCCAGCGTGCTCGACGAAGGCATCGGGCCGATCGGCACGCTTGCCCGGCTGTGTGGCGACCACGGCCTGGGGCTGCTGATCGACGTCGACGTAACGCGCCCATTGCCCGCCGACGCCGCGCTGCGCGCCGAGCACCCGGACTGGTTCCACGCGCTGGCGGACACCACGGTATTGCCCGACCCGCGCCGCCCCGCCGCCGAAGCCGGCGTGCGCTGGCGGTTCCACGATGACGCCGTGGCGCCCGAAGCGCTTGCCTGGTGGTGCGAACGGCTGCATGGCGCGCTGCAGGCTGGCGCCGTGGGTTTCCGGCTGGCATCGCTCGATGCCGCGCCTGCGGCCTGGTGGGCGCACCTCGTCGATGGCCTGCGCGGCCGCGCGCCGCAGGCGCTGTTCCTGGGCTGGACCCAGGGACTGGCGCCCGCGGAACTGGGCGCGCTCACCGACGTGGCTTTCGACTACGCCTTCTGCTCGGCCGAGTGGTGGGATTTCCGCGCCGGCTGGCTGGGCCGCGAGCTCCGCCGCGTGGCCGAAGTGGCGCCGCCACTGGCCTGCGCCGCGGCACCGTTCGACGACCCGGAGGCCGGCCCCCGCTTGGGCCAACACGAACTGGCCGAGCGCCACCGCCGCCGCGCCGCCTGGTTTGCCGCAGCCTGCGCCGCGGGCTGGTTGATGCCCGCCGGCTTCGCGCGCAACGCGTCGCAGGCGCTGGACATGACCAGCGAAGTACGCGCCATCAACGACTGGCTGCGCGGCCTCGGCGCGAAGGCGCGCGAACCGGCGGCCATCCACATCGACGACGCCTGGGTCGGCGTGCTGCGCCGGCAGGGCGAGCGCGCCTGGCTGTCGCTCTTCAACGCGCGGCTGGATGCGGGTACGCCGGTGGACCTGGGGGCGATCGCAGGCGGTGCCGCCGGCGACTTCGCCGACTGGACCGCGCCGGACGGCGCGCCTGCCGCCGGGCCGATCACCCTCGCCCCGGGCGAGACGCGGGTACTGGAAGGCACGCGCACGCGGCCAGTCAGCACGCGCACGGGCGTCGCTGCCGCGAAACAGGCGCTGACCGCGGCCACGCAGGCGCCGCGCGTCGCCATCGAGGCCGTGACACCTTGCGTGGACGATGGCCGCTTCGCGGTCAAGCGCGTGGTCGGCGACGTGGTGACGGTGGAGGCGGACGTCTTCATGGACGGCCACGACAAGCTCGCCGTGGCGCTGCGCTGGCGCGCGCTGGACGAGAAGCAGTGGCACGAGCAGCGCATGGAGCCGCTTGGCAACGACCGCTACCGCGGCCACTTCACGCCGACCCGCATGGGCCGCCACGAATACACGGTGCAGGCGTGGCGCGACGCCTATGCGAGCTACCGCCACGAGATCGTCGCCAAGCACGATGCCGGCGTGCCGATCGCGCTGGAAATGCGCGAAGGCCAGCACCTGGTCGAACAGACCGCCGCCGGCACCGCGCCGGCCAGGCGCAAGCCCCTGCGTGCGCTGGCCGCGGCGCTGGCCAAGGCCGAGGACGACGAGGCGCGCTATCGATGGCTGATCGCCGAGGACACCGCCCGGGCCATGGCCGAGGGCGACCTGCGCGCGTTTGCCGTCGAGCATCCCCCGCTGCGGCTGGAGGTCGACCGCCGCGCGGCGCAGTTCGCCAGCTGGTACGAACTGTTCCCGCGCTCGATCACCGGGAGTCCCGACCGCCACGGCACCTTCCGCGACGTGATCGGACGCCTTCCCGCGATCCAGGCGATGGGCTTCGACGTGCTCTACTTCCCGCCGATCCATCCGATCGGCCGCGCCTTCCGCAAGGGCCGCAACAACACCCTCACGCCCGGCGAGCACGACCCTGGCAGCCCGTACGCCATCGGCTCGGCGGAGGGCGGCCATACGGACATCCATCCGGAGCTCGGCGCGATCGAGGACTTCCGCGCGCTGCGCGATGCGGCGCATGCCCACGGCCTGGAACTCGCGCTCGACTTCGCCATCCAGTGCTCGCCCGACCATCCGTGGCTGGCCGAGCATCCCGAGTGGTTCGACTGGCGACCGGACGGCAGCCTGCGCTACGCCGAGAACCCGCCGAAGAAGTACCAGGACATCGTCAACGTCGACTTCTACGCCGAAGGCGCGATCCCGTCGCTGTGGCAGGCACTGTGCGACGTGGTGCTGTACTGGGCGGGCGAGGGCGTGCGCATCTTCCGCGTGGACAACCCGCACACCAAGCCGTTTCCGTTCTGGGAATGGATGATCGGCCGCGTGCGCAGCGAATACCCCGACGCGCTGTTCCTGTCCGAAGCATTCACGCGGCCCAAGCCGATGTACCGACTGGCGAAGCTGGGCTTCAGCCAGTCCTACACCTACTTCACCTGGCGCCACACCCGCCAGGAATTCATCGACTACCTCACCGAACTGGCTCAGGGGCCGCCGCGCGACTTCTTCCGCCCGAACTTTTTCGTCAACACGCCGGACATCAACCCGTATTTCCTGCAGCACTCCGGTCGCAGCGGCTTCCTGATCCGTGCCGCGCTGGCGACCACGCTGTCGGGGCTGTGGGGCATGTATTCGGGCTTCGAACTGTGCGAGTCGGTGCCGATTCCGGGCAAGGAGGAGTACCTCGACTCGGAGAAGTTCGAGATCAAGCCGCGCGACTGGGAAGCACCCGGCAACATCATCGCCGAGATTACCCAGCTCAACGCCATCCGCCGCGAGCAGCCGGCCTTGCAGAGCCATCTGGGCGTGCGCTTCCTGCGCGCGGACAACGATCAGGTGCTGTTTTTCGAGAAGACGGCGCCGGGCGGCCGCGACCGCGTGCTGGTAGCGATCAACCTCGATCCGCACCACGCGCAGTCGACTGACCTGCACCTGCCGCTGGCCGACTGGGGCGTGGGCGAAGACACGCCGCTGACCGTCGAGGACCTGCTGCACGACGCCACCCTGACCTGGCGCGGCGGCCGGCAACAGGTGTGGCTGGGGCAGGGCATGCCTTATGCGATCTGGCGGGTGGAGGCATGAGCGCCCGCCAGGCACGACACGCCCCCTGTAGGAGCGCCCTTGGGCGCGACCGCGGGGCACGGGCGTGGCATGACGGTCGCGCCCAAGGGCGCTCCTACAGGAGAGGGCAGCCTCGGGACGCGATGCCCGCACGCGGGAGCGCCGCCCCATGGCAGCGAAGTGCAAGAAGGATCCCCGCATGAGCGCGCAGTCACGCGCCCCCAAGCGCAGCTTCACCAGCGACCCGCTCTGGTACAAGGACGCGGTCATTTACCAGGTGCACGTCAAGTCGTTCTTCGATTCCAACGACGATGGCGTGGGCGACTTCCAGGGCCTGATCGACAAGCTCGACTACATCGCCGAGCTGGGCGTCAACACGCTATGGCTGCTGCCGTTCTATCCGAGCCCGCGGCGCGACGACGGCTACGACATCTCCGAGTACAAGGCGGTGCACCCGGACTACGGCAAGCTGGCCGACGCCAAGCGCTTCATCGCCGCGGCGCACGCGCGCGGCCTGCGCGTGATCACCGAGCTGGTGATCAACCACACCTCCGACCAGCACCCGTGGTTCCAGCGGGCCCGCCTGGCCAAGCCCGGTTCGGCCGCGCGCAACTTCTACGTGTGGTCGGACACCGACCAGGCCTACTCGGGCACGCGCATCATCTTCCTCGACACCGAGAAATCGAACTGGACCTGGGACGCGGTCGCCGGCCAGTACTTCTGGCACCGCTTCTTCTCGCACCAGCCGGATCTCAACTTCGACAACCCCGCCGTGATCAAGGCGGTGCTGGGCGTGATGCGCTTCTGGCTCGACATCGGCGTCGACGGCCTGCGGCTGGACGCGGTGCCCTACCTGATCGAGCGCGAGGGCACCAACAACGAGAACCTGCCCGAGACGCACGACATCCTCAAACTTATCCGCAAGGAGATCGACGAGCACTATCCCGACCGCATGCTGCTGGCCGAGGCGAACCAGTGGCCGGAGGACACCCAGGACTACTTCGGCGACGGCGACGAATGCCACATGGCATTCCACTTCCCGCTGATGCCGCGCATGTACATGGCGATCGCGCGCGAGGACCGCTTCCCGATCACCGACATCATGCGCCAGACCCCGGCCATTCCCGACAACTGCCAGTGGGCGATCTTCCTGCGCAACCACGACGAGCTGACGCTCGAGATGGTCACCGATGCCGAACGCGATTACCTGTGGGAGACCTATGCCGCCGACCGTCGCGCGCGCATCAACCTGGGCATACGTCGCCGCCTCTCGCCGCTGCTGGAGCGCGACCGCCGCCGCATCGAGCTGATGAACTCGCTGGTGATCACCATGCCGGGCACGCCGGTGCTGTACTACGGCGACGAGCTGGGCATGGGCGACAACATCCACCTGGGCGACCGCGACGGCGTGCGCACGCCGATGCAGTGGTCGATGGACCGCAACGGCGGCTTCTCCAAGGCGGACCCGGCCAAGCTGGTGCTGCCGCCGATCATGGACCCGCTCTATGGCTACCAGGCGGTCAACGCCGAGGCACAGGCGCGCGACCCGCACTCGCTGCTCAACTGGACCCGTCGCGTGCTGGCCGTGCGCAAGCGCTACAAGGCGTTCGGCCGGGGCAGCATCAAGTTCCTCTATCCGGGCAACCGCAAGATCCTGGCCTACCTGCGCGAGTACGAGGACGAGCAGGTGCTGTGTGTGGCCAACATGTCGCGCACGCTGCAGGCGGTCGAGCTGGACCTGGGCTCCTTCGATGGCCGCGTGCCGGTGGAGATCCTTGGCGGCACGCCGTTCCCGCCGATCGGCCGGCTGCCCTACCTGCTGACGCTGCCGCCGTTCGGCTTCTACGCCTTCCAGCTTTGCGCCAATGCGCAGATGCCGTCGTGGCACCAGCCGCCGGCCGAGCCCATGCCGGAATACGAAACACTGGTGCTGCGCGGCCCGCTGGTGGAAGGCCCGGTCATGGCGCACCATCGCGGCGTGGTCGAGCGCGACGTGCTGCCGACCTACCTCGGCCGGCGCCGCTGGTTCGGTGCCAAGGACCGCGGCATCGCGTCGATCAGCGTGATGTACGGGCAGCCGTGGCCGGATCGCGGCGAGGACCTGGTGATCACCGAAATCATCGCCACGCTCGACGATGGCGGCATCGAGCGCTACTGCCTGCCGCTGGGCATCATCTGGGAGGACGAGAACCCGCCGGCCCGCGCGCAGCAGCTGGCGCTGGCCCGGGTGCGCCGCGGGCGCCGCGTGGGCTACCTCACCGACGGCTTCGTGCTCGATGCGTTCATCTCCGGCCTGCTGCGGGGCCTGCGCCAGCGGCTGGAGATGCCGCTCAAGCGAGGCGGGGCGATCCGCTTCACCGCAACGCCGGCCTTCGACGCGCTCGACTTCCCGCCCGACGCCGAGAACCGCTGGCTGTCGGCCGAGCAATCGAACAGCTCCGTGATCGTGCACGAGCGCGGCATGCTCAAGCTCTACCGGCACATCGCGCACGGCATCAACCCAGAGCTGGAGATGGGCCGCCACCTGACCCGGGTCGGCTACGCCAACACGCCGCCACTGCTAGGCGAGGTGCTGCACGTGGGCGCCGACGGCATTCCCTCGGCACTGGCCGTGCTGCAGGGCTTCGTGCGCAACCAGGGCGACGCCTGGCGCTGGACGCTCGATTACCTGCAACGCACCTGGGACGAGTTCAGCCACGCCGAGGACGACGCAGCACGCGCGGAGATCCTGGCCGACTACGACAACTTCGCTGCGGCCGTCGGCACGCGCCTGGGCGAACTGCATGCCCTCCTCGCGCAGCCGAGCGAGGACGACGCCTTCCGGCCCGAAACCGCCGACGCCTCCCATCTGGACGGCTGGGCGGCCGATGCGCGTGCGCAACTGCAGCGTGCGCTGGAAGCCCTGGAGGGCCTCGACCCCGAGGACGGCGCCCTGCGTGCACAGCGCGAGCGCCTTTTCGAACGGCGCGAGGCGCTGTGCCGGCGCATCGATGCGCTGGCACGGCACGGCGAAGGCGCACTGCGCACGCGCGTGCACGGCGACTTCCACCTGGGCCAGGTGCTGGTGGTGCAGGGCGACGCCTGGCTGATCGACTTCGAAGGCGAGCCGGCGCGTCCGCTGGAGGAGCGGCGCATCAAGACCACGCCGCTGCGCGACGTCGCCGGCTTCCTGCGCTCGCTGGACTACGTCGCGGCCGTCGCGCAGCGTGGCGAGGAGGGCATGGCGCCGATCGAGGACCCGTTGTTCGCGCCGTTCCTGGAGCGCTTCCGCCTGCGCGCCTCCGAAGTGTTCCTGGCTGCCTATATCGCGGTCCTCGAGCGCGCGCCGGTGCGCTGGATCGGCGCCGACGCGCTGGCGCCGATGCTCGAACTGTTCCTGCTCG
Source organism: Frateuria sp. GZRR35 (assembly GCF_051900415.1). Classification (NCBI taxonomy): domain Bacteria; kingdom Pseudomonadati; phylum Pseudomonadota; class Gammaproteobacteria; order Lysobacterales; family Rhodanobacteraceae; genus Frateuria; species Frateuria sp. GZRR35. The sequence goes on along the minus strand of NZ_JBHZGL010000006.1, from coordinate 145,109 downwards.
ACAAGGCCGCCTACGAGATCGCCTACGAAGCGGCCAATCGGCCCGGGTGGCTCGGCGTGCCGTTGCAGGGACTGCTGCGGTTGACCGACGAGGCCGCCATCGGCGGGGCGGGCACGTGAGCCGCTGGCGTCCCGATCCCGGTGCCGTCGACGCGCTGCTGCAGGCGCGCCATGCCGATCCGTTCGCGGTGCTCGGACCGCATCAGGTCGATGGCCAGCGCGTGGTGCGCACGCTGCAGCCGGGCGCGCACGGTGTCGAGGCGATCGACCGCCAGGGCCAGGTCCTCGGCCCGCTCGAACCCGTGGCCGATGGTCTGTTCGCCGGCCCGGTGCCGGGCGAGGGCGGCTATCGCCTGCGCGTGCACTGGCCGACGGCGGCGCAGGAGCTGGACGATCCCTACGCCTTCGGCACCCTGCTCGATGACCACGACCTGGACCTGCTCGCACAGGGCCAGCACCCGGAGCTATGGCGTCAGCTCGGTGCGCACCCGGTCGAGCGCGACGGCGTGCCGGGCGTACGCTTTGCCGTATGGGCGCCGAACGCGCGGCGGGTCAGCGTGGTCGGCGACTTCAACCAGTGGGACGGGCGCCGCCACCCGATGCGCGTGCGCCTGCCGCATGGGGTGTGGGAGCTGTTCGTGCCGGGCCTGCGCGCCGGCGCGCGCTACAAGTACGAGATCCTCGGCGCGGACTTCTCGGTGCAGCAGAAGGCCGACCCGGTAGCGCTGGCGACCGAGCCGCCGCCGGCGACCGCCTCGGTGGTCGCACCCGATGCGCCGTTCCGCTGGACCGACCACGCCTGGATGGCCGAACGCGCCATGCGCCAGCGGCTCGATGCGCCGCTGTCGATCTACGAGCTGCACGCCGGTTCCTGGTGGCGCGACGAGCAGGGCGAATCCCCCGGCTGGGACGGCCTGGCCGAACGCCTGATTCCCTATCTGGTCGGCATGGGCTTCACCCACCTCGAGCTGCTGCCGGTCGCCGAGCACCCGTTCGGCGGCTCATGGGGCTACCAGCCGCTGGGCCAGTACGCACCGACCGCGCGCTTCGGCCCGCCCGAGGCGTTCGCGCGTTTCGTCGACCGCTGCCACGAGGCGGGGCTGGGCGTGATCGTCGACTGGGTGCCCGCACACTTTCCCACCGACGTGCACGGCCTGGCCCGCTTCGACGGCACCGCGCTGTACGAACACGCCGACCCGCGCGAGGGTTTCCACCAGGACTGGAACACGCTCATCTACAACCTGGGCCGCAACGAGGTTTCCGGCTTCCTGATCGGCAGCGCGCTGGCCTGGCTCGAGCGCTTCCACATCGACGGCCTGCGCGTGGACGCGGTCGCCTCGATGCTCTATCGCGACTACAGCCGCAAGCACGGCGAATGGGTGCCCAATATCCACGGCGGGCGCGAGAACCTCGAATCGATCACCTTCCTCAAGCGCTTCAACACGGTCGTGCACCAGCGGCATCCGGGCGTGCTCACCATCGCCGAGGAATCGACCGCCTGGCCGGGAGTCACCCGCGCGCCCACCGACGGCGGCCTGGGCTTCGACTACAAGTGGAACATGGGCTGGATGCACGACACGCTCGAGTACATGTCGCGCGATCCGATCCATCGGCGCTGGCACCACCACGAGATGACGTTCTCGATGGTGTACGCATATTCGGAGCATTACGTGCTGCCGCTCTCGCACGACGAGGTCGTGCACGGCAAGCGGTCGTTGCTCGGCCGCATGCCGGGCGACGACTGGCAGCGCTTCGCCAACCTGCGCGCCTACTACGGCTTCATGTGGGCCCATCCGGGCAAGAAGCTGTTGTTCGCCGGCGGCGAACTGGCGCAGCCGACCGAGTGGAACCATGACGCGCAGCTGCCGTGGCACCTGCTGGACGATCCGCGCCACCGCGGCGTGCAGCAACTGCTGCGCGACCTCAACCATCTGCTCGCGCGCGAGCCGGCACTGCACGCGTGGGACGGCGATCCGCGCGGCTTCCGCTGGGCCATCGGCGACGACGCGGGCAACAGCGTGTTCGCCTGGCTGCGCTTCGCCGAGGGCGCGCGCCCGGCGCTGGTGGTGAGCAACCTCACGCCGACGCCGCTGCATGACTACCGCATCGGCGTGCCGCGCGAAGGCCGCTGGGAGCTGGCGATCAACAGCGACGATGCCCGCTACGGCGGCTCCGGCGTGGGGCAGGACGAGGCGCAGGCGGAGCCGGTGCCGGTCCATGGGCAATCGCACTCGCTGGCGCTTTCGCTGCCGCCCCTGGCTACGTTGATCTACCTGGCGGATCGGGCATGAGCGCAGGGGCTGCCTGCGGCGTGGGGTATCGCGCTCCGTCCACCCCTATCCGCCTGTCGGCACCTTCCCCCGTGGAACGGGGGAAGGCTCACTACCGGGCCTCACGGCAACCGATCCCCCAACTGCCTGCAAGCCGACGAGCCCAGGGCCGCACCTCACCAAAGCCGATCCTTCCCCCGCCCGCGGGGGAAGGTGCCCGAAGGGCGGATGGGGGAAGCCTTGCCTCAGCCCGGCACACCCGCGCCACAAAGCGGAGCATCTGATGCCCACGCTCCCCGAACGCATGCAACCGGGCTCGCCGTATCCGCTGGGCGCGCACTGCGACGGCATCGGCACCAACTTCGCCGTGTTCTCGGCCCACGCCGAGCGCATCGAGCTGTGCCTGTTCGATCCTTCCGGTCGCCGCGAGATCGCACGCTACGAACTGCCCGAGTGCACCGACGAGATCTGGCACGGCTACCTGCCGCGCCTGCGCGGCGGGCAGCTCTACGGGTACCGCGCCTACGGCCCCTACGAACCGGAGCAGGGCCATCGCTTCAACCCCAACAAGCTGCTGCTCGACCCGTACGCCCGCCTGCTCGCCGGCCAATTGCGCTGGTCCGATGTACTGCACGGCTACCGCGTGTCCTCGCCGCGGGCGGACCTCTCCTTCGACCGCCGCGACAGCGCCGCGGCCATGCCCAAGGCGGTGGTGGTCGACGAGCCGATGCACTGGGAAGGCCGCACGCAACGCCCGCGCACGCCGTGGTCGAAGACCATAGTCTACGAGGCCCACGTCAAGGGCATGACCCGCACGCTCAAGCGTATCCGGCCGCACGAGCGGGGCACTTTCCTCGCGCTGGCCGATCCCTACGTGATCGACCACCTGGTCCACCTGGGCATCACGGCCATCGAACTGCTGCCGATCCATGCCTTCGTGCAGGACCGCCGCCTCACCGAGATGAAGCTGCGCAACTATTGGGGCTACAACACGCTGGCGTTCTTCGCGCCGGAACCGTCGTACCTGGCCGAAGGCGCGCTCAACGAGATCCGCGCCGCCGTGCAGGCGCTGCATGCGGCGGGCATCGAGGTGATCCTCGACGTGGTCTACAACCACACCGGCGAGGGCAGCGAACTGGGCCCCACGCTCAGCTTCCGCGGCCTGGACAACGCCAGCTATTACCGCCTGCTGCGCGACAATCCGCGCCACTGCATCAACGACACCGGCACCGGCAACACCGTCAACACCTCGCACCCGCGTGTGCTGCAACTGGTGATGGACTCGCTGCGCTACTGGGTGCAGACCTTCCATATCGACGGCTTCCGCTTCGACCTGGGCGTGACCTTGGGCCGCGAGGCGAACGGCTTCGATCCGAACTGCGGCCTGTTCGACGCCATGCGCCAGGACCCGGTGCTCAACGGCGTCAAGCTGATCTCCGAGCCGTGGGACGTGGGTCCCGGCGGTTACCAGCTCGGCAACCATCCGCCCGGCTTTGCCGAATGGAACGGCAAGTTCCGCGACGACGTGCGCCGCTTCTGGAAAGGCGACGCCGGCCTGCGCGGTGCGCTGGCCGGGCGGCTGCAGGGTTCGGCCGACCTGTTCGACCACCAGCACCGCCGGCCGTGGGCCTCGGTCAATTTCATCACCGCGCACGACGGCTACACCCTGCAGGACCTGGTCAGCTACGAGCAGAAGCACAACCAGGCCAACGGCGAGGACAACCGCGACGGCGCCAACGACAACGAGAGCAACAACCACGGCGCCGAGGGGCCTACGGAGAATGCCGGCATCCTCGACGCCCGCGGCCGCGCCAAGCGCGCCATGCTGGCGACGCTGCTGTTCTCGCACGGCACGCCGATGTTGCTGGGCGGCGACGAGTTCGGCCGCAGCCAGGGCGGCAACAACAACGCCTACTGCCAGGACAACGAGATCTCCTGGTTCGACTGGAAGCTCGCGCAGTCCGACGGTGGTCGCGCTCTGACGGACTTCGTCGCCCGCCTGATCCGCCTGCGCGAGCAGCATCCGACCCTGCGCGCGGACAGCTTCATGCACGGCGGCCCCGACCTGCTGCCCGGACTGGCGCCGGTGTCCTGGTACAACGAGCGGGGCAGCGCGATGAAGCAGAGCGACTGGAACGATGCGCAGGGCCGCCTTCTGATGCTGCGCCGCGCGCTGACCAAGGGGCGGCGCCACATCGACGTGACCCTGTTGCTGATCAACGGCACCGGCGAACCCCACGCCTTCGAGCTGCCCGAGCCGAAGTTGCCCTGGCGGCTGCGCATCGACACCGGTAACCCCGAGGCTCCCGAGCGCAACGTCGAAGAAAACACGATCGAAATGAAGGGCCTGAGCGTCATGCTGCTTTCGGCCGCGCCGCGGCAGGACGGTGCATGAGCGGGCGCTTCCGCCACGCCATGCCTTACGGCGCCGAACTGCAAGGCGATGGACGTACGCGCTTCCGGCTGTGGGCGCCTGACGTCGTGCAGGTGCAACTGGAGCTCGGGCAGGGCGGAACGCAGCCGATGCGCACGCTGGACGACGGCTGGCACGAGTGCCTTGCGGAGGCGCCGCCCGGCACCCGCTATCGCTTCCACGTCGGCAAGGATCTGCGCGTGCCCGACCCGGCCTCGCGGCTGCAGCAGGGCGGCGACGTACACGGCGCCAGCGTCGTGGTCGACCCCGTGGCATTCGAATGGCAGCACGGCGACTGGCGCGGGCGGCCATGGCACGAGGCGGTGATCTACGAGCTGCACGTGGGCGCCTGCGGCGGCTTCCGCGGCGTGCAGGCCATGCTGCCGCGCCTGCACGCGCTCGGCGTCACCGCGATCGAACTGATGCCGATCGCGCAGTTTCCCGGCGAGCGGAACTGGGGCTACGACGGCGTGCTGCCGTTCGCCCCGGCGGCGGCCTACGGCACGCCCGACGAACTCAAGGCGCTGGTCGACGCGGCGCACGGGCTGGGGCTGGTGATGATCCTGGACGTGGTCTACAACCACTTCGGTCCGGACGGGAATTACCTGGGCGCCTACGCCTCGCCGTTCTTCCGCAAGGACGGCCCCTCGACGCCTTGGGGTGCCGCGATCGACGTGGCACAGCCGCCGGTGGGCGACTTCTTCGTGCACAACGCGCTCTACTGGCTGGAGGAATACCGCTTCGACGGCCTGCGCCTGGACGCGGTGCATGCGCTGCACAACCCGGCCTGGCTGCTCTCGCTGGCCGCCCGCGTGCGGGCCGCGATGGACGGGCGGCAGGTGCACCTGATCCTGGAGAACGAGGCCAACCAGGCGCACCTGCTCGGGCCACACCGCTTCGACGCGCAGTGGAACGACGATTTCCATAACGCGCTGCACGTGATGCTCACCGGCGAGCGCGCCGGGTACTACGGCGCCTATGCCGACGACCCCACGGGCAGGCTGGTGCGGTGCCTGGGCGAGGGATTTGCCTGGCAGGGCGAGCCGATGCGCGGCAAGCCCCGCGGCGAACCGAGCGGCCACCTGAGCCCGTCGTGCTTCGTCGAGTTCCTGCAGAACCACGACCAGGTCGGCAATCGCGCCCTGGGCGAACGGCTCGCCGAACTGGTCGAGCCGAAGCTCCTGGAGGCGGCGCTCGCCTTGCTGCTGCTGACCCCTTCCGTGCCGATGTTGTTCATGGGCGAGGAATGGGGCAGCCGCCGGCCGTTCCTGTTCTTTACCGACCAGCAGACCGAGGAGTTGCGCACGGCCGTGCGCGAGGGTCGGCGGAAAGAGTTCGCCGACTTCGAAAGCCACGGCAAGGGCGACGTGCCCGATCCGAATGCCCCGGCCACCTTCGAACGATCCACGCTGGACACCACCGAAGCAGGCAGCGCAGAAGGCCTCGCCCGGCTCACTCTGGTCCGCCTGCTGCTGGTGCAACGGCGGCAGTACCTGATGCCACGCCTGGAGCAGGCACGACCGTTGGGTGCGCGGGCCCTCGGCGAGCATGCGCTGCAGGCGCATTGGCAACTCGGCGACGCGCGCCTGCATGTCTACTGCAACCTGGGCGAGCGTGCAGCCGACGTCGACGCCAAGCCAACACCCGATGCGCGATGGTTACACGGCGAGGCGTCGGCGATCGCCGCCTTGGCCGAAGGCCGCCTCGATCCCGCCTGCACCCTGGTCTGCCTGGAACCTTCGGCATGAGTTTCACCCTCATCCCCCGCGCCCCTGTAGGAGCGCACCCTGTGCGCGACCCGCGAGGTAACGTGACCCCGCGACATCCCCATCCCTGTAGGAGCGCCCTCGGGCGCGACCGCGTCGTCTGCAAGGACCGCGACCCGGAGCGGGGTCGACTGTGAGCGACCTCGACGCCCGCCTCGCCGAGCTTGCCGGGCAGGCCGGCGTCGACGTGCACTGGCGCGATGCCAACGACCGCCCGCAGGAGGTAGCGCCGCCCACGCTGCGCGCCGTGCTCGATGCGCTCGGCCTGCCGTGCGCGAACGAAGGCGACATCGACGACAGCCTCGACCGGTTGCGCCGCGAGCGCGAAGGAGCCCAGCTGCCGCGCCTGCTGGTGGCCGACGCCGGTGGCTCCATTGCATTGCCGCCTGCCCACGCGCTGCGCCATTACCGCATGGAAGACGAGCAGGGCAGTCCGGTCGACGAGGGCACCCTGGCGGCGGACGAACGCATGCTGCGCGTGCCCGCGATACCCGGTTACTACCGCCTGCTGCTGGGCGAGGACGAATGCACGCTCGCCGTCGCCCCGGCGCGCGCGTTCGGCGTGGGCGACATCGCCGGCGCGCGCAGCCGCCCCTGGGGCGTGGCCGTGCAACTGTCGAGCCTGCGTCGGCCGGGCGATGGCGGCATCGGCGACTTCACCGCGCTGGAACAGTGCGCCCGCGCGGCCGCCACGCGCGGCGCCGACGCGCTGGCGATCAGCCCGGTGCATGCGTTGTTCGCCGCGGCGCCCGAGCGCTACAGCCCATATGCGCCATCCAGCCGGCTGTTCCTCAACCCGCTGTACGTCGACCCCGGGCGCGTGGGCGGCGCCTCGGCGCTGCGCACGGTCATCGACGCACACAACCTGCGCCAGGAACTGGCCGAGCTCGAATGGCTCGAACTGATCGACTGGCCACGGGCGGCGCGCGCGCGCATGACGCTGCTGCGCACGCTGTTCGAATGGTCCACCGCCGACTCCAAGCTGACCCAGGCGCTGTGCGCTTTCCGCAAGGCACAGGGCGAGGCGCTCGAGCGCCATGCGCGGTTCGAGGCGTTGCAGGTGCACTTCCGCGCGCACGACATGCCCGGCGGCTGGCAGGCCTGGCCGGCCGAATACCACGACCCGGCCGGCCCTGCGGTGGCGACCTTCGCGCGCGAGCACAGCCGCGAGGTGGCCTTCCACGCGTTCCTGCAGTGGCTGGCGATGCGCGGGCTGGAAGACGCGCAGCACACGGCGCGCGCCTCGGGCATGGCGATCGGTTTGATTTCGGACCTGGCGGTCGGCACGGACCCCGGCGGCAGCCAGGCCTGGAGCCACCAGGGCGAGTTGCTGCACGGCCTGTCGGTCGGCGCGCCGCCGGACCTGCTCAACCGCAACGGGCAGGACTGGGGCCTGACCACCTTCTCTCCGGCGGGCCTCAAGCGCAGTGGCTATGCCGGCTATCTCGCGATGCTGCGCACTGCGCTCGCGCATGCCGGCGGCGTGCGCATCGACCACGTGCTGGGCCTCAAGCGGCTGTGGCTGGTACCGCATGGCCACGGCGCGACCGAGGGCGCCTACGTGCGCTATCCGATCGAGGACATGCTGCGGCTGCTCGCGATCGAATCGCATCGCAACCGGGCAATCGTCATCGGCGAAGACCTGGGCACCGTGCCCGCCGACTTCCGCCAGCGCCTTGGCGAGGCGGGTGTGCTGGGCATCCGCGTGCTGTGGTTCGAGCGCGCGGCCGACCGCGGTTTCATCGCGCCGAAGCACTGGTCGCCCGAGGCGATGGCGACCACCTCGACGCATGACGTGGCGACCGTGGCCGGCTGGTGGAGCGGGCGCGACATCGCATGGCGCGCCCGCGCGGGCCTGGCCGAGCCGGGTGTGGACGAAATCGCCGCGCGCGCGCTCGATCGCGATCGACTGTGGCGCGCGCTGTGCGCGTCCGGTGCGGCGCAGGATGCCGGCGGCTCACCGGACGAGAACCGGCCACCCTCGCCGGAAGACGTGACGCCGGTGGCCATCGCGGCCGCGGGCCACGTGGCGCGGGCGCCGGCGCCGCTGGTCATCGTTCCAGCCGAGGACCTGCTGGCGTTGCCGGAACAGCCGAACTTGCCGGGCCCGACCGACGCGCTGCATCCCAACTGGCGCCGCCGATTGCCGGAGTCAGCCGCGCTGCTGTTCGATGGTCCGGTGGCGCAGGCATGCTGTGCTGCCGTGGCCGCGGCGCGAAACAACGCGCCGTGAGCGCGCGACCGCACGCCTTGACTCCCTCTCCCCCGTCGGGGGAGAGGGCTGGGGCGAGGGGGAGGTCTTACCTGCAAGGCTCCGCGCAAGCGCAGCCCCTCACCCAAACCCTCTCCCCGGAGGGGAGAGGGCTTCACATCGCGGGGCTTCCGACTCCGTTCGCCCCGGGCGTGGCGAAGCGAAGTCCAAGGGCCTCGCCGTGAACGACCGCGTGCCCAGCCCGCCGCGCGCTCTCGCGCGCCTGCAACTGCATGCCGGCTTCACCCTCGACGATGCCGCCGCGCAGGTCGACTACTACGCCGACCTGGGTGTGAGCCACCTCTACGCCTCGCCGCTGTTCACCGCGCGCCCCGGTTCGAACCACGGCTACGACGTCATCGACTACCACCGGGTCAACCCCGAACTCGGCGGCGAACCGGCGCTGCAACGGCTGGTGCAGGCGCTGCGCGCGCGCGGCATGGGTCTGGTGCTGGACATCGTCCCGAACCACATGTTCGCCGGTCCCGGCAACGCCTGGTGGATGGATGTCCTGTGCCATGGCCGCGCCAGCGCCTACGCCGGCTACTTCGACATCGACTGGCGCAGCCCCGATCCGCTGGTGCGCGGACACGTGCTGCTGCCCATCCTGGGCAAGCCCTACGCACAGGCGCTGCGCGACGGCGACGTCCGGCTTGGTCATGAGGGCGGGAACTACGTCTTGCGCGTGCACGACAACCCGTTGCCGCTCGCGCCACCGTCGATCGAGGCGCTGCGCAGGGCAGGGGAGCCCTCGCGGGTGCTGTCGGCGCACGACGCCACGCGCGAGGCGGGCTTCGGCCAACTGCACGCCCTGCTGGAACAGCAGCACTACCGCCTGGCGCTGTGGAAGCTCGCCAACGACATGATCGATTACCGGCGCTTTTTCGACATCAACGAATTGGTCGGCCTGCGCATGGATCGCACGCGCGTGTTCGAGGACAGCCATGCACTGGTGTTCCGCCTCTACGCCGAAGGCCTGATCGACGGCCTGCGCGTTGACCACGTCGACGGCCTGGCCGATCCGCACCGCTATTGCCGCCAGTTGCGCCATCGACTGCGCCGCCTGCAGCGGCAGCGTCCGGCCGGCGCGCCGCGCGGGCCGGCGTACCTGGTGGTGGAAAAAATCCTGGCCGAAGGCGAGCGCCTGCGCCCGGACTGGCGCATGGACGGCACCACTGGCTACGAATTCATGGACCAGGTCGGCGCACTGATGCACGACGGCGCCGGCGAGGCCATGCTGACCGAACTGTGGCAGGCGATCAGCGGCGAGCGCGCCGACTTCGCGACGGTGGCGCGCGCGGCGCGTCGGCAGATCCTGGTCGACAGCTTCGAGGCCGAACTGGACCGCACCGCGCGTGCCCTGTTCGACGCCGCGCGCGCCGACGTCTCAACCCGCGACGTCAGCCTGCCGGCGATCCGCCGCGTGCTGGTCGAGCTGCTGGTGCACTTCCCGGTGTACCGCACCTACGCCGGCGGCCTGGGCCGCGATGCGGTCGACGAGGCGGTGTTCCAGCAGGCCTATGCACGCGCCCGCCACCACGTGCGCATCGAGGATCGCGAACTGCTGGCCGAAGTGGCCGCCTGGCTCGGCGGGCAGGCGCCGCGCGGCTTGCCGCCGGGACGCGTGCGGCAGGCCCGCGAGCGGGCGATGCGGATCTTCCAGCAGGCCACCTCGCCGATGGCCGCCAAGGCAGTGGAGGACACCGCCTGCTATCGCTACGGACGGCTGCTCTCGCGCAACGAGGTGGGCGCCGACCCCGGCCACCTGGCGCTGGACATCCCCACCTTCCACGCGTTGTGCGCCGAGCGCGCACGCGACTACCCGCACAACCTGCTGGCCACCGCGACCCACGACCACAAGCGGGGCGAGGACGCCCGTGCCCGCCTGGCGGTGCTCTCGCAGGCGGCCGTGGTGCCGCACTGGGCCAGCACGGTCGAGCGCTGGCGCGAGCGCAACGGCCACCTGCGCACCGCCATCGACGGCGCACCGGCGCCGTCCCCCGCCGACGAGTACATGCTCTACCAGACCCTGCTCGGCGCCTGGCCGCTGACGCTCGCGCCGGACGATCGCGAGGGCCTCGAGGCCTTCCGCGCACGCGTGGCCCAGTGGCAGCGCAAGGCACTGCGCGAGGCCAAGCGCCGTTCGCGCTGGAGCCGTCCCAACGAGCCGTACGAGGACGCCTGCGACGCGTTCCTGACCGCAATGCTGGCCCCGGCCCACGGCTTCGCCGGCGAACTGCACGCCTTCGTGCAGCGCATCGCAGCCGCGGGCGCCGCCAACAGCCTGGTGCAGACCGCGCTGCGACTGACCACGCCCGGCGTGCCCGACACCTACCAGGGCACGGAATGCTGGGACTTCAGTCTTGTTGACCCGGACAACCGAAGCCCGGTCGATTTCGACGCGCGGCGTGCGGGCCTGGCCGGGGCGGCCTCGTGGGACACCCTCCTGAGTGGCTGGCGCGATGGTCGCCTGAAGCAGCGCCTGATTCGGGAACTGCTGCAGCTGCGCGCGCGCCATCCCGCCGTGTTCGCACGCGGCAGCTACACGGCGCTCGCCGTGGAAACCGCGGAAGGCACACCGAGCGACCGCGTGCTGGCATTTCAACGCCAACTCGACGGCTCGGCGATCATCATCGTCGTGCTTCGCCACACCGGCGGTGTGCTGCTCGATACCTCGTCGCCCTCCTGGAACGCCCGCGCGACCCATGCCTTGCTGCCGACGGGCTCGCACCTGCGCGGTATGGCCGCCGGCCGCTACCGCAACGTGCTGGGCACCGCTGAGCTGAGCCTGCCGCAGGAGAGCGACCCGTCGGCCTGGTTGATGCCCTTGCCGGTGGCAGTACTGGAACCGCTTGGTTCCTGAGGTCAGTGCAAGCGGGTGGTGACCGCACCCGGGATTCGACGCGTGCATGCATCCATTGGCACGCCCAAGGCGTATGCGGGACGACCCTTGGCTGCGCGAACGACGATGGACGCCTTCCGACCCACCGCGACGACACGCGTTTTGAGGCTGCGACCGCTTTGCAGAACCCAGCCAGCCCCGCGATGCACGACTGGACTGCCCAGATGGAGGCGGTCGCCCGCTGCCGCGATCGCGACAGCTTCATGCGCATCTATGACCATTTCGCGCCGCGCGTGCGGCGCTACCTGCTCGGCATGGGCGTGGGCAGCGGGATGGCCGAGGAGCTCACCCAGGAGGCGCTGCTGCGCGTCTGGCAGCGGGCCCATCAATATGACGCCGGACGCAGCAGCTTGTGCACGTGGCTGTTTCGCATCGCGCGCAATCTTCACATCGACCGCGTACGCAGCGAGCCCGGCTGGTACCACGCTCAACAATATGTCGACGAGCTGGACGGTAACGTCGACGACACGCGGCCAGCCGGTACCGAAACGTATGCGGAAGAAGCCAACCTGCGGCAGGCCGTCCAGCAGCTGCCTGACATCCAGGCACGGTTGATTCACATGTCGTACTTCGAAGCCAAGAGCCAACAGGCAATCGCCAACGAACTGGACATGCCGCTGGGCACGGTCAAATCCCGCCTGCGTCGCGCCTTTCTCACACTGCAGACCGAACTCGCATGCAAGCGATGACCCCTCGGCACCATCTGGGCGAAGCCACGCTGTTGAGTTATGCAGCGGGAGCGCTGCCGGTCGCACTCGCGATCGTGGCCGCGACGCACCTGAGCCTGTGCGCCTCGTGCCGCCGGCAGTTGCGCCTGGCCGAACGTATCGGCGGCGGCCTGATGGCCTTGCAGACGGGCGCGCCGTCCCCGGCCGGTGCGCGCGAGGCGATGCTCGCGCGCCTGGACGAGCCGCTCCGGACCCATGCCGCGGATGCGCACGAAGCACTGCCGATCGATGATCCACATGCCCTGCCGGTTCCACTGCATCCATACTTCGGCCGCGCGTTCGACGCGTTGCGCTGGCGCTGGATGGCGCCCGGCATGCACTACATCCGCGCAAGGGTCGACCGGGGCACGCTGCTGCTGATCCGCATCGCTCCCGGCAAGGGCCTGCCGAGGCACGGCCACCACGGTGACGAACTCACCTGCGTCTTGCAGGGTGCCTACGACGACGAGTTCGGCCACTTCAGGCACGGTGACCTGGCTGAATTGGGTAGCGAGGAACGTCACAAGCCGGTATCGGCGGCGGGCGTGCCGTGCATCTGTGTCGGCGGACTGATAGGTGGCCTGCGCTACGAAAGCTGGTTCGCACGAGCGCTGCAGCGGCTGCTCGGGATCTGACGGGTTCGTTTGCGGGCCTTCGACGACAACGTTTCCGCCAGGCGGGGAACCGACCCGCGTGAGTCGCGCTCATAAGCGCTGCAGCGTCCGGAGGGTGGCTGTACCCGGAGCGGAAGATGGCTGGTCATCGACCATGCCACCGGAGCGGCCCGGGCACCAACGGGTAGGGCCGGAAGATCACTGAGCCGGCGCACAGGGCCTTGTTTGTCCAACTGCCGCCAGGCGCGATGGTTCACCTGGCGATCCACCATGGCGCGGGACACTGGTTTTTTCCAAAGCGCCTTGATCATGGAAAACCTGATCGCCGCCCTGATCCCGAAGAACCGCTATGGCGTACTCCTGCGCTATACCGCCAGCCTGGCGATAGTACTGATCGCATTCATGCTTCGAATGGCGATGGCCGACACGCTGGAGGCCTATCCCATGCTGCTCTTCATCCCGGCGATCTTCCTTTCCGCGCTGCTCTTCGACCACGGTACCGGCTTCTTCGCCACCATCGTCAGTGCGCTGTTGGCCGCGTACTTCTTCATGGCACCTATCGGCAGCCTTGCGATCGGTTGGGCGGCGGCAGTGCCATGGTCTTTGTACGTGTTGATCGGTTTTGGAGTGTCCGCACTTACCGAAGCGCTGCGTCGTACCGCCGAGAAACTGCACGAGGCGGAGCGTCACCAGAACCTTTTGCGCGAGGAGCTCAGCCACCGCACCAAGAACGACCTGATGATGGTCATCTCGGTGCTGATGCTCCAAGCCAAGGGCCTCAAGGAGAAAGAAGCGCGCGCGGCACTCGACTCGGCGATCACTCGCATCGACGTAATCGCCAAAGCGCACGAGCGGTTGCGCGGTGGTGGTGAGCAGGGCCGGGTCGCGATCGCCGACTACCTCGAAGCGTTGTGCCAGGGACTGGGAGAACTCCTGCGCGACGTCCGTCCGATCGCCGTGCGGGTCCAGGCCGACGCGCTTGACGTGCGTGCCTCCGAAGCGGTGTCCATCGGCCTGATCGTCAACGAGCTGGTCACCAATGCTTTCAAGTACGCCTACCCGGACAACGGCGGCGGCACGGTCCAGGTGGGTCTGCAAAGGCGCCAAGACTACCTGGAGCTAAGCGTCGAGGACGATGGCGTTGGGTGTCCGGTCGAGGTGAGTTCGGGCCTTGGTACGCGGCTGGTGCGCCTGCTTGCGTCGCAGATGGGCGGCGCCGTCGAGCGCCACGCCATGGAGAAAGGATGCCGGGTCGCCGTACGACTGCCGTTCGCCGTCGACGCCGGTGCGTGAGGGTACGTAGCGGCGAGACACAGAGTGCCGGCCATCATCAAGGCCTGAAGCACTCATCGCTTTTGCGCAAGGCGGTGTTGGTCTGGCTCGCCCGGCAACCCGCATTCGGCCGGAGGCGAGCGCGAATACCCACAAGTAAAGTCGCTCTTGCGTTCGATGTCAGGCCATCCCGGGCTTCAGCACGATCTTGGTCCAGCCCTTCTCGCGTGCGTCGAAGTGCCTGTAGCCTTCCGGCGCCTTCGCCAGCGGCAGCTCGTGGGAGACGATAAACGAAGGTTTGGCCCGGCCAGTCTCGATCAGCTTGCACAGGTGCCGGTTGTACCGCTTGACGCTGGTCTGGCCAGTGCCAAGGCGCAGGCCTTTGGTCCAGAACTGCCCATAGTCGAAGGCAATTTGGCCGTGCTTGGCCAACTCGGTGGCAGCGCCAGGATCCTTGGGCATGAACACGCCCACCGCGCCGATCGAACCGGTCGCCCGCACCGCCTTGACCAGGTTGTTCATGGTCAAATTGGGCACTTCGTGGCCGGCGCAGTTGAAACACTGGTAACCGACGCACTCGCATCCGCGGTCCGCGCCCTTGCCCTGGGTCAACTCCAGCACCCGTTCGACGCCCCCGCCTTCGGTGTCGTCGATGGGAATGGCGCCGATCTGCTCGGCCAGCGCAAGGCGGTCCTTGTGCGTGTCGACAACCATGACCTTGCTCGCGCCCTTGATCAGCGCCGAATACGCGGCAAGCAGGCCCACCGGGCCTGCCCCGTAGACCACTACCGTGTCACCGGGCATGACACCGGCCAGTTCGGTGGCGTGGTAGCCGGTGGGAAAGATGTCGGCCAGCATCACGTAGTCGTTTTCCTTCTCCTGCGCGTCGGGCGGCAACACGAGGCAATTGAAGTCGCCATAGGGCACGCGCAACAGCTCGGCTTGTCCGCCCGCATACGGGCCCATGTCGGCGTAGCCGTAGCCGGCCCCCGCCTTGCCGGGGTTCATGGTCAGGCAGGCGGCAGTCAACCCGCGCTCGCAGTTCTCGCAATAGCCGCAGGAGACGTTGAAGGGCAGGCACACGCGATCACCCACCTTGACGCGCTCGACTGCGTTGCCTATCTCGATCACCTCCCCCTGGTTTTCGTGACCGAGTACCTTGCCTGGCTTCAGATCCGTGCGGCCGTCGTACATGTGCAGGTCCGAGCCGCAGATGTTCGTGCTGGTGATGCGCACCAACACATCGGTAGGCTTTTCGATTTTGGCGTCAGGGACGTCGACCACGCCGACGTCGCGCGGGCCGTTGTAGACCACTGCCTTCATGATGTTCTCCTGCAGGCGGCAGTGCGTGCTCGGTCCATCCTGGGAAGCAGAGTGGCAGTTGCATCGCACGGAGGTGGGATGCCGCACGCTAGCGCCCGAACTGTACGGGGCATGGCAATACGGCGTGCCCGGTAGGTGAGCCGACTCGTCCGTGGCACAACCTCCAATGCGAGGAAGACATACGCTGCCGTCTGGTAACGCCGTGACCGGCATTGGCAGTGCACGTTATTGACCGTCGCCGGTTGTGTCGCAATCGGTTAAGGCCGACGGCCTCGCTCCATCGGCGACATCCGGATCCGGATTTCACTCGTACTGGATTGCGATGCACCGATAAAGCGCTGTCCAAAGGAACGGCCATGAGATTTCTCCTGCTGGGAGCCACCCTGGCCCTGGCGCCCCTATACGGAAGCGCCCAGGATGCAGGCCCCCTCCCGGCAACGTCGCAAGCGCCGGAAGCCAAGTCAGCTGAGGCTACGAACACGCCCACGCTGGGCACCGTGATCGTCCTCGGTCGTCGGGAGAATTTGGTCGGCGAGACGATCTCTGCCTCCGAGGGTTCCGTGGGGCGGGACGAAATTATGGGGCGGCCCAGCGGTCGTACCGGCGACCTGCTCGAGTTCGTGCCCGGGCTGGTGGTCACGCAGCACTCGGGCAGCGGCAAGGCCAATCAGTATTTTCTGCGCGGTTTCAATCTCGATCACGGCACCGATTTCGCCACCTTCGTCGATGGCATGCCGGTGAACCTGCGCACCCATGCGCATGGCCAGGGTTACACGGACCTCAACTTCCTCATCCCCGAAACGGTCCAGTCGCTGGCGTATCGCAAGGGCAACTACTACGCCGACGTGGGCGACTTTTCCTCGGCGGGCACGGCGCGCTTCACGCTGCTCGATCGCGTGCCGCGGGGGACGGCCGAACTGGCGGGCGGGAGCTACGGCTATGCGCGCGGGCTGCTGCTGGATTCCAAGCGGGTCGGCGCTGGTCACCTGCTCTACGCGCTGGAAGCGCAGCGCTATGACGGCCCATGGACAGGCCTGAGCGAGGACGTGCGCAAGCTCAGCCTGCTGCTGCGCGCGAGCGGGCCGGTGGGGAGCGGGCAGGGTCAGGTGACCCTGATGGGCTATCGCAACCGCTGGAACTCACCGGACCAGATTCCCCAGCGCGCGGTCTCGGCCGGGCTGATCGACGCTTTCGGCCAGATCGACCCCGGCGACGGTGGCAACACCAGCCGCGCCAGCCTTTCGGCCGGGTGGAAGGGCATGGCATGGGGCGGTGATTTCGCCGCGAGCGCGTATGCGGTCGACTACCGCCTGCGGCTGTGGTCGGACTTCACCTACCTGCTAGACGATCCGGTCCATGGCGACCAGTTCGAGCAGGTCGACCGGCGCCAGATCTATGGCTTCGACCTGTCCCAGCAGTGGCAACGCGGGCGCGATCATTGGCGCATCGGCGCGCAAGGCCGTTACGACGACATTGACGAGGTGGGGCTGTTCCACACGCAACGACGTCAAGTGCTCGGCACGGTGCGTGACGATACGGTGGGCGAGGGAAGCCTGGGCGTCTATGCCGCCAACGAGTTCCGCTTCGACGACCGGTTGCGCGTCTATCTGGGTGCACGCTATGACGGCTACCGTTTCCGGGTCGACAGTTCGTTGCCGGCCAACAGCGGTCACGCG
Organism: Frateuria sp. GZRR35; assembly: GCF_051900415.1. NCBI lineage: Bacteria > Pseudomonadati > Pseudomonadota > Gammaproteobacteria > Lysobacterales > Rhodanobacteraceae > Frateuria > Frateuria sp. GZRR35. Next base: position 127,916 of record NZ_JBHZGL010000006.1, on the reverse strand, counting down.
GCGGCAGGCATCGCGTCTTACAAGGCGAGTCTGGTCTACCGACCGTGGAAACCGCTGGAGTTGTACGCGAGCTGGGGCACGGGTTTCCACTCGAACGACGCGCGTGGCACCACAATCGCGGTCGATCCCAATACCGGTGAGCCTGCATCCCGGGTGACGCCCCTGGTCGGTTCGCGCGGCGCGGAGCTGGGCAGCCGGGCGTTCCTCGGCCAGCGATTCAACGCCACGCTGGCGGTATGGGCACTATCGCCCGATTCGGAGCTGCTGTTCACCGGCGATGGCGGCACCACCGAGCCCAGCCGGCCGGCTCGCCGGCATGGCATCGAGCTGGCTCTCAACTGGTTTCCCACCGAGCACTTGAGCGCCGACCTGGAGGCCTCCTGGAGTCGGGCCCGCTTCACCGACCCGGACCCCGCCGGGCCACACATACCGGGAGCGATCCCGCTGGTGATCAGCGCCGATGTGGTCGCGCGCTCCGCCGGCGGTTGGCTGGCGAGTGCGCGGCTTCGGCATTTCGGACCCTACCCGCTGGTGGAGGACGGCAGCGTGCGTTCGCACGGTTCGACCCTGCTCAATCTTCGCGTCGGGCGCAAATGGGGCCGTTGGGGCGCTTACCTTGACCTGCTCAACGCGCTGGACAGCCATGATCATGACATCGACTACTGGTTCGCCTCGCGCCTGCAGGGCGAAGCGCCGCAGGGCGTGGAGGATGTGCATTTCCACATCTTTGAACCGCGATCGTTGCGCTTGAGCCTGCGCTACCGGTTTTAGCTCTCCGCTCGCGACGATCGAGGCCAATCCGGGCAAGCTTATTACGCACATCGGCCCGCGGCTTCCTCGGCAGAGGAAGCGAGGCGCGGCCAGGCCGTGCCTCCGCTCCGGCATCATCACCGCACCTGCTGCGCCCAGCCCAGGATGGCCTGGTTGACCTGGTCCGGCTTCTCGATCACGGCGGCGTGTGCCGCGCCCGGGATCATCGCCAGCTTGGCGTTGGGGATGGCCTTCTGCATGGCCTTAGCCATGTCCATCGGATAAATCGTGTCCTCGACGCCGACGATGATCAGCGTGGGTACCTTGATGGTGGCCAGCGTCGGTTGCGAGTCGGGACGGTTGGCCAGCGCCTTCGCGCCGGCAAGCGCGCCGTTCTTCGAGGCCTTGAGCACGATGCCCTTAAGGGTCTGCACCAGCGCCATGTCATTCATGCGCGTCTGGCCGGTGAGCATGTCCTTGGTCAGGGCCATCGGCAGGGCTTCGACGCCCTTGGTCTGGATCAGCGTGACCATGCCATTCCACAGGCCGGCCTCAGGCGGACTGGCCGGTTTCGCGGTGGTGTCGATCAGCATCAGGCCGGCAAAGCGCTGCGGCGCCTCGCGGTACATCTCCAGGGCGATCGGGCCGCCCATCGACATGCCGCCGATGATCGCCTTGTCCACCTGCAGCTTGTCCAGCAGCGCCAGGGCATCCTTGGGTCTGGATCGTGGCATTGGCGTCCGGAGCCTTGCTCTGCCCGTAACCGCGCTGGTCCAGCGTGATCACGGTGTAGTGGTCGTCCAGTGCGTCGCGGTTCTTTTCGAACAGCTCGCCCGACAGCGGGTAGCCGTGGATCAGCAACATTGGCTGCCCGTGTCCGGACACCTGGTAGTGGATCTTCGCGCCGTCGGGCCGATCCAGGGTTCCGTCGCCGGTGGGGACCTGCGCCATGGCGATGCTGGCGAACAGCATCAGGCCGACGGCAAGCAGCATGCGAGGCATGGTGCGCATAGCCTTTCTCCTTTGGGTGGGGTTGGGGCGCGCGCCGCGCGCTCTGGGGGCGACGCGCGGCAGCGCGCCGGTTCCCGACCGGCCAGCGGGGGTGGCGGCCATCGGGAAGGCGGCAACGATGACAGACCACGGGTGGCAAGCCGGTGAACAGGTCCGGGACGACGAGTTGCGCCGTCTTTACATCCTCGCTGGGGCCGGATCGCCGAGCTTGCTCGGCGGCTGCATCCGATCGCCCGGGAGCCGCGTATAGCTGTCCGACACCCTTGGCGGCCATGGCTATGATGGACCTGGACCCACCCACCACGATGGTGGCGCCTTTCGAGGTTGCGAGAACCTTGTACCGATCCACCACCACAACACGACACGACTGGGCCGTGCTGGTGGAGGCGGTCGCGCGCCGCCGCGATCGCGACAGCTTCCTGCGCATCTACGACTACTTCTGGCCAAGGGTCCGGCGTTATCTGCAAGGCCTTGGCGGCGACCACGGGCTGGCCGAGGAACTCGCACAGGAGGCGTTGCTGCGGGTCTGGCAGCGGGCCGGCCAATACGACCCGGCACGAAGCAGCCTCAGTACCTGGCTGTTCCGGATCGCCCGCAACCTGTATATCGACCGCACCCGCAAGGAGCCCTCGTGGAGCCACACGCAGGAATACATCGAGGAGATAGGCCAACTGGATGGCCCGCTGGGTGTGACCGAATCGGCCGGGACGGAGGCGCTGACCGAAGAAGCGAACATGCGCCGCGCCATCGAGCAGTTGCCCGCGGTGCAGGCAAGACTGATCCGCATGTCCTACTTCGAAGCGAAAAGCCACCAGGACATCGCGACTGAGCTGGACATGCCGCTGGGTACTGTGAAGTCCCATTTGCGCCGCGCCTTCCTCAAGCTGCAGAACGACCTCCGATGAGACCGATGAAGCCACGCCATCACCTGGGTGAAGCGACGCTGCTCAGCTACGCCGCCGGTGCACTGCCCACCGCATTATCGGTGGTCGCCGCGGCGCACCTGAGCGTGTGCGCCGAATGCCGCCAGCGGTTGCGCCTGGCCGAACGCATCGGCGGCGGACTGATCGAGATGCAGCAGGACCGGCCTTCGCCGGAACAGGCCCGGCAGGCCATGCTCGCCCGGCTCGACGACACGCCCGCGCCCGCGGGGGCGTCGCTGCTGCCGCCGGCTAGTCTGGCGGACGATCCCGACGCACTGCCGGCGCCGCTCCATCCGTACTTCGGGCCGTCGCTGAGCGGGCTGCGCTGGCGCTGGCTGGCGCCGGGCGTCCATCTGATCCGCGCCCGGGTCGACGAGGGCAACCTGTTCATGCTGCGCATCGGCCCGGGCAGGAGCATGCCGGTGCATGGCCACAACGGCAGCGAGCTGACGCAGATTCTGCAGGGCGCCTATAACGACCAGCTGGGGCACTTCGCGCCTGGCGACATGGCGGACCTGGACGACGAGATCGAACACCAGCCGGTGACTGCGCCTGGCGGCGCGTGCATCTGCGTGGCTGCGCTGGACGGCACGCTGCGCTTTGACGGCTGGTTCGCGCGCACCCTGCAACCGCTGTTCGGACTGTAAGCCAGACACGCCTGCGGGCGTGTCATCAAGTGATGGTGCTCGTGCGCGCCGCGAATGGTTCGCGGCGCAAGGCGTTTCACCGCGCGAAGGCCCGCTCGCAGTCAGTCGCCTGCTGCGTTACTGACAGTCGGCGATGGCGCTGTCGACCGCCTGCTCCATGCCACGATCGGGCCACTGCTGCGGCACCTTGACCACCCGTTTGGGGTCGTAGCCCATCGTGGCCACCCGAGCCAGCATCGCCTGGTAGTCGCTCGCCGGCACCTGCGGCGTGCGCGCCATGTACCAGAGGTAATCGCGCTTGTCGCGGGCGACGATGACCTGGCCGTAGTCCGGCGCGAGCCAGGCGACCAGGTACTGGGTCTTGAAGAACCAGGCGAAGTGGACGTGCCAGCGGGCCTGGCTGGCATCGGCGTCCACCGTGGCATATGAGCCGATGGTGTCGATCGGCGCCTTGAAACCGCCCTTGCGATGCACGTAACGGGTACAGATCTCCCCGTCGGGCGTGAGCCGGTAGAGCTCCACCGCGTTGTAGCTGTTCCGCTCGGGGCGGGTGGGAATCGCGGCGATCACGTACCACCGGCCCATGTAGCGCGGCACGTCGACATGGGCGACCGGCACGATGGGCGGCGGGTCCGCCCGGGTGCATCCGGGCAGGCCGATGGCCGCGAGCAGGCAGTACAGCATGGGTGACTTCATCGGGATGATCCCTTGCTGGAAGCGGGCAGGGACGGCCGGTCGGGCCGGATGGACGGCCGTTATACGGGCACGCTGCTTCCATCGGATGCAGGCCAGGTTGGCGTATGCGCGCCGCGGCGGTGATCCGTTTGGCGATGCCTGCCGTAAAGGCATGGCCGGGCACGCGACGCGATGTCCTTTCAACCAACGGCAGGAGTTTCTCCATGGCACCGAAGACACCGTCCCACCCCTGGCTCGGCCTGGCGGGCTGGTGGCTGCTGAGCTTTGCGGCGGCCGCCATCGGCGCGCTGGCCTCGATCCAGGCCGCGGCGTTCTACGGGCAATTGGCGCAACCGTCGTGGGCTCCGCCGGCATCGGTGTTCGGTCCGGTCTGGACCGTGCTGTACGCGCTGATGGGTGTTGCGGCCTGGCTGGTCTGGCGCGAAGCCGGACAGCCGGGGCGACGCGGGGCGCTGGTGTTGTTCGTGGTGCAACTGGCCCTCAATGCACTTTGGAGCTGGCTGTTCTTCGCCTGGCACCTGGGCGGTTGGGCGTTCGCCGACATCGTCGTGCTGTGGCTGCTGCTGGTGGCCACGGTGGCCGCGTTCTGGCGGGTGCGGACGATCGCCGGCGCGTTGCTGCTGCCCTATCTCGCGTGGGTCAGCTTCGCCACCGCGCTGAACTGGGCCGTGTGGCGGCTCAACCCGTCCGTGCTGGGATAGGACCGCGCGATCCATCTTTCACGCGCTGATAGGCGTCCAGCGCGCGCTGGCGGGACTGGCCCAGATCCACCATGGGCGCGGGATAACCGCTGCGGCGAAGCAAAGCCGGGTCCTTCCACGGCTCGTGCCGCAGTGCCGGCGGCGCACCCGCCAGCTCCGGCAGCCAGCGCGCAAGGTACTCGCCCTCCGGGTCGAAGCGCTGCGCCTGCGTGACCGGATTGAACACGCGAAAGTAGGGCGCCGCGTCCGCACCGCAACCGGCGACCCATTGCCAGCCCATCGTGTTGTTGGCCAGGTCCGCGTCCACCAGCGTGTCCCAGAACCAGTTCGCGCCGTGGCGCCAGTGCTGGCGCAGGTTCTTGGTCAGCAGGCTGGCGACGATCATGCGCACGCGGTTGTGCATCCAGCCGGTGTGCCACAGCTCGCGCATGCCCGCGTCCACCAGCGGGATACCGGTGCGGCCGCGCCGCCAGCGTTCCAGCGCGGGCTCGTCCGGCGGCTCCCACAGGCGGTCGTCGAAGCGCGGGTTGAAGTTCTCGTTGGGCGTGTGCGGGAAGTGGAACAGCAGGTGGTGCGCGAACTCGCGCCAGCCCAGTTCGCGCAGATAGGGTTCCAGGTCGGCCCGCCGGCGTGCATCGACGCGCGCGTTGCGGCGTTCCAACTCGTGATGGATCTGCCGCGGCGAGATCTCGCCGAAATGCAGGTGGGGCGACAGCCGGGACGTGCCGTGGCGGGCGGGCAGGTCGCGCAGCCGCGCGTAGTCGGCCAGTGCATCGTCGGCAAAGAGATCCAATAGCTCGTGTGCACCGGCCTCTCCTGGCCGCCAGCTGGCAGCCAGGCCACCATCCCAGGGCTGGTTCGGCAGCAGGTCGAACGCAGCCAGGGGCAGCGTGTCATCTTGTTCGGCCCAATCGTGGAACGCCGGTTCCGGCAAGGGTGCCTGCGCCGTCAGTTGAGGACGCAGGGTGCGCCAATAGGGAGTGAAGACCCGATAGGGATCACCCTGCCGCGTGGCAACGGTCCAGGGCTCGGACCAGAGCGCCGCGTTGTGCGTGTGTACCGCCACGCCCTGCGCCTGCAACGCGGCCTTCAGGTGCGTATCGCGTGCGATGGATGCAGGCTCGTACTGGCGGTTCCAGTACACCGCCTGGGCACCGGTGCGGGAGATCAGCCCGCGCAGGGTGTCGAGCGTAGGGCCGCGCGCCAGATGGAGGCCCGCACCCCGCTCGCGCAAGCCCTGCCCGAGCGCGGCAAGCGAGTGGTGCAGCCACCACCGGCTGGCGGCTCCGGGGGCGGACTCGCCTTCCTCGTCCGGCGCGTGGATGTACACCGGCAGCACACGTGCATGCGATGCGCAGGCCGAACTCAGTGCGGGGTTGTCCGCCAGACGCAGGTCGCGCCGGAACAGCATCAGCGCGGTGGTCATGGCAGGCGGGCGGCGGGGCGGAGGCGACCGCCGTGTGCGGAAGGATGCATCGGCGCAGCCTAGCGTCGCGCCGGGCGCCGCTCAATGGCCGGGCCGATGGGCATGTCGCCTCCCGCCGCCCGTGAAATGAAAATTCATCCCGCTAAACCCACGCTTAACTCGACGGTGAAGCGCGGCGTCCATGTTCCGGCAGGTTGCGTAGCTCACTGGGCCTCGCACGGAAGCGGGGTTTGCGACAGGGGCGATCGGCCGGTTCCAGCGGGCATGCAACGCATGCCAGCGACGTCGCCGGAATGATGGTTGGCACAACGAATCACGGGGCTGCGTCCGGCAGCCGGGAGGCGCGTGATCGTTTTCCAGACGACGGCCTGACGGCGCGCGCATCGCACACCTTCGACGCGATGAGGTAGTACGTCATGAAACTCAAACCCTTGTGCCTGTGCCTTAGCCTGGGCCTGGTCGTTCCTGCCGCTGCGCTGGCTTCCAGTCACCGCGAGGCACCGTTCATCAGCCACATGCCGCAGGTCGACGCCAGCGACTTCTACATGTTCATGAGCTACGAGCCGCAGCGCTCCGGCTACGTGACCCTGCTGGCCAACTACAACCCGCTGCAGGGCCCCACCGGCGGCCCGAATTTTTTCCCGCTGAGCGATCAGGCGGCCTATGACATCAACGTCGACAACGATGCCGACGGCAAGCCGGACCTCACCTTCCGCTTCCAGTTCAAGCACCAGTACAAGGACCTGAAGGTGTATGGCGGAACAGGCACCTACACGTCGGTGCCGCTGCTCAACATCGGCCCGGTCTCGGCGACCGACCAGAGCGCGCTCAACCGTATCGACACGTTCACCGTGTCGGTGCGCAAGGGCCACGGCAAATTCATGCCGGTGGAAACCAACGCCGGCAGCAAGACGACCTTCACCAAGCCCGTCGACAACATCGGCACCAAGTCGATCAGCGACTACGACATGTACGCCAACAGCTACGTCTACGATGTCTCGGTGCCCGGCTGTTCCATGCCTGGCCGGGTGTTCGTGGGGCAGCGCAAGGATGGTTTCGTGGTCAACGTCGGCGAGGTCTTCGACCTGGTCAACACCAACCCGCTGGGGCCACGCGACGGCGCACAGAACGCGCTGACCAGCAAGAACGTGACCACGCTGGGCCTGGAGATGCCGGCCAGTTGCCTGCAGCAGAGCAAGAGCAACCACATCATCGGCGGCTGGACCGCGGCGAGCATTCCGCAGACGCGCGTACTCAACAAATACGGCGAAGGCGAACATCCCGCCAACCACAGCAAATGGACGCAGGTGTCGCGCCTGGGCATGCCGCTGGTCAACGAGCTGGTGATCGGCCTGAAGGACAAGGACAAGTTCAACAACTCGGTGCCGTGCAACGACGCCCAGTTCCTGAGCTATGTCACCAAGCCGTCGCTGCCGGTGCTGCTGAACGCGCTGTTCGGCACGGAAATCCCGCACACCCCGCGCAACGACCTGGTCACGGTGTTCCTGACCGGCGTGCCGGGGCTCAACAAGCCGGCCAACGTCAAGCCATCCGAAGAACTGCGGCTCAATACCTCCATTGCACCGACCGCACCGGTGGAGCAGAACGACCTGGGCGTGCTTGGCGGCGATCTCGCAGGGTTCCCCAACGGGCGGCGACCGTATGACGACGTGGTCGACATCGAACTGCGCGTGGCCGAAGGTGCCCTGTGCGGCGTGGCCGGCAACTGCGGCGCGCAGACCGCCGATCCGAACCACGGGGCGCCGTTCACCGATGGCACCCGCTCGCCGGGCGCGACGATGGCGACCGAGCACGTCACCGGCGACGAGAACGCGGCCGATACCTACCTCGACCACTTCCCGTACCTGATGCCCCCGCTGCCCGGTTCGCCCAACGGCAGCAACGGCGTGGCCGCCAACTGATGGCCGCGCGCCCGTCCGCCCGCCAGTCGCCCCTGCGCGGCGTGCCCGCGGACGGGCAGGTTGCGACACGCCGCCGCTTCGGCGGCGTGTCGCGCACCCTCCTGATGCTCGCGTGGCTGCCGGGGCTGGCCCTGGCGCAGACGCGTGCACCCTACATTCCCGCCCGCGCCGACGTGGTGCTGCAGCACGTGCCGCCCACCACCGATCCGCGTGTGCGGCACTTCGAGCAATTGCGCGCGGAGTTCGTGCGGCACCCGCACGACACGCAGCGCGCCGTCGCGCTGGCGCAGTCCTACATCGACTACGCGCGCAGCACGGGCGACGCACGCTTCCTGGGCCGCGCGATGGCGGTGATCGAGCCCTGGATGAAGGGGCCCTCACCACCGATTCCCGTGGCGCTGGTGCATGCCACCGTGCAGCAGAGCCGCCACTTCTTCGATGCGTCGCGCAAGGAGCTGGGTGCCATCCTCGCGCGCGACCCGGGCAACGCCCAGGCCTGGCTGACCCTGGCCACCGTGGAGATGGTGCAAGGGGACATGGACGCGGCCAACCGCGCCTGCGTCAAGCTGGCCAACAGCGGTGGCGACTTCATGGGCATCGTCTGTACCGCGTCGCTGCGTTCGCTGACCGGCCGGGCGGGGCAGGCGCAGGCGCTGCTGGGCCTGGTGGAAGACCCCGGACCCAAGGCGCCGCCCGAGGTACGCGCGTGGGTCGAAGGCCTGCTGGCCGACAACGCGATCCGCCTGGGCAATCCCGCGCTGGCCGAGCAGCACTTCAAGCAGGCCTTGCAGTGGACGCCCGGCGACAACTTCCTGCTCGCCGACTACGCCGATTTCCTGCTCGACGAGCAGCGCCCGCGCGACGTCATCGCCTTGCTGCAGGGGGATTCGGCATCGGACACCTCGTTCCTGCGCCAGGTGTACGCCGAAGCCGCGCTCGGCTTGCCACAGGCAAAGGCTGATGCCGCCGCCATGGCGGCGCGTTTTGCCGCGATGGACGCACGCGGCAGCCACGTTTTCCAGCGCGAGCAGGCCGGCTTCGCCCTGCACGTGCAGCACGATGCGCCGCGCGCGCTGGCGCTGGCGCAACAGAACTGGACCGTGCAGCGCGCGCCGCAGGACGTGCGCATCTACCTCGAGGCGGCACTGGCGGCCAACCAGCCAGCCGCCGCGGCGCCGGTGCTCGACTACCTCCAGCAGACCCACCTGCGCGATCCGGCGATCGATCCGCTGGCGGCGCGCCTGCGCGGCCAGTCCGTGGCGCAGGCCACCTCCGGAGCACGGCCATGAACGCACGCCTGATCCTGCTCACGCTGGCCTTCGTGTTCGCCTGGCTGCCGCCGGTGGCGAGCGCGCACAAGGAGAGCGATGCGTACCTGAGCCTGCGCACCGATCCGGCCAACGACCATGTGTTGCACGGGCAGTGGGACATCGCCCTGCGCGACCTGGACTTCGCCATCGGCCTGGACGGCAACCACGACGGCGCGATCACCTGGGGCGAGGTGCAGTCGCGGCGCGAGGCGATCGAGCGTTATGCGCTGCAGCGCCTGGCGATCACCGGCGACGGCCTGCAATGCGAGCTTTCGCCCACCGCGCAACTGATCGACGAACACACCGACGGCGCCTACGCCGTGCTGCGCTTCGACGCGCTGTGCGACAAGAACATCCCCAGCACGCTGGGCGTGGTCTACCAACTGATGGCCGACCTCGATCCCTACCACCGCGGCATCGTCACCTTCCACGCCGGCGAGCGCACGGCCGGTGCCGTGCTCGGCCCAGACCAGCCCACGGCCACGCTCAACCTGCGCAAGCCCGATCGCTGGAACGAGTTCACCAGCTTCGTCAGCGATGGCATCTGGCACATCTGGACCGGACTGGACCACATCCTGTTCCTGCTTTCGCTGTTGCTGCCGGCGGTGCTGATCCGTCGCCGTGCGGACGATGGCTGGCGCAAGGGCACGGTGGTCGCCGAGGGCAGCGGCACACTGATGGCGCTGGCTGGCCAGCCGCCGCATTACCGCTGGGAAGCGGCCACGGGGCTGTGGCCGGTGTTCCTGGACGTGCTCAAGGTCGTCTCGGCCTTCACGGTGTCGCACTCGGTGACGCTGTCGCTGGCCGTGCTGGGCATCGTGGCGCTGCCCAGCCGGCTGGTGGAGTCCGGCATCGCGCTGTCGGTGATGGTCGCGGCGTTCAACAATCTTTACCCGGTGGTGCGCCAGCGCACCTGGCTGATCGCCTTTGCCTTCGGATTCATCCACGGACTGGGGTTCGCCAGCGCGTTGACCGGACTGCAGCTGCCACCGGCGGCGATGGCCGCCTCGCTCGGCGGCTTCAACGTGGGCGTGGAGATCGGCCAGGAGGCGATCGTGCTGGCGTTCCTGCCGCTGGCCTACCTGCTGCGCCGCACCCGCTTCTATCGCATCGGCGTGCTGCGCGTGGGCTCGGTACTGATTTGCGTCATCGCCGCGCTCTGGCTGGTGCAGCGCGCGTTCGATGTGGCGATACCGGGCTTCAGTGCCTTTCTTTGACGAAGGGCATGCGACGCTTCGGCGGTGGCGGAGACGGATCAGGCGGACAACCGAAAGGGCGCGCCGTGGGACGCGCCCTTCAAGGCTCGCTCAGTGCTGGCGCCTGCCGGTCAGATCAGCCAGCAGGTGGCCGGCTGCGTGGGCGAGATCCAGGGGAACTGGTCGTCTTCGTCCGGTTCCGGGGTCGGCACCGGGATGCGCGGCGTGCGACGGTCCTCGGTCGGCCACTCGATGTCGCTGTGGCGACGGTCCAGCGGCGCGTCCTGGTCGGTCGGCCAGCGTGGGGTCTGCTCCGGACCGATCGCCGGGCCGTTGATGGTCCAGTCGTGGTCACGGATGAAACCGGGATGGCGGCGGAGGGTGGAGGGGCTGCGGACGTTCATGGTCATCGGGCGAAACACGTTCCAAAACAACTGGATGTAGTTTCTGGTTCCGGCTGTCTACGAACCGCGAAAAGGGGGCTGCCGATGCATTAAGAATTCCCGTCGTACATGCCGTGCGGACCGGCGGGTAGCTCTTCGTTCAGAGTCAGAGCTTCCGCTCCATTCGCCGACGTCATCCGGACGGGTCACGTGCCAACGACATGCAGCATCTCTATGTTCGTTGCTTCAACGGAGAGCGGAGAGCGGCTATGAAGGCGGGTTACGGATCTTTTGCGGCCATGGTCACGGCCTCCACTGTCGTGATGTTCATCCTCATGTACCTCACCGCCGAGCAGTGGTCCCACGTTTATTGGAGCCAGACGCGCGCCTACATGGCATTCGTCATGGGCGCGGCGATGGCGATCATCATGTTGGGCTTCATGTGGCGCATGTATCCCAGGCGGGGCATCAATACCGGCGTCATCGTCGGCGCTCTCGTTGTCTTTTTAGGTGCGTTGTACCTGGCGCGGAGCCAGGCGACGGTGGGCGACGTGGCCTACATGCGGGCGATGATTCCCCACCATTCCATCGCCATCCTGACCAGCGAGCGCGCTCACATCTCCGACCCGAGGGTGCGCCAACTGGCGGACGAGATCATCGCGTCGCAGCGCCGCGAGATCGGGGAAATGAAAGCTTTGATTGCCGACCTCGACGACAAACAGAATTGAACCGCCGTCAGGCGTTTCCGACAGCGAGGGTGAAGCTTTGCAGGAAGTGGAAGTCCGGGCGCCGCAGCGCGAAGCCGGCGTCCTGCGGGTCGCACAGGCGCGCGAGTTCGGCATGGTCGTCGGCGTCCAGGTAGGGGAGCAGCCGTTCGCCCCAGGTGCCGCGGAAGATCGCCTCCAGCAGGTAATCCTGGTCCGCCCGGTCCACCGGCGCCACGCGCTCGATCATGAAGGTGCGTGCCGTGACGCAGGAGAGCCCGGCCTGGCGCAGGCGCCCGACCAGGGCGCGGACGTCGGCCAGGCCGCGTTCGCTCACCTGGTAACGCTCGCGGTAGTACTGGCGCACCGCCTCGTTGACCCGTCGCTCCAGCCGCGCGTCCCAGGCGAAGTACATGTCCGGCAGCAGCGAGCTCTGGCCCAGGGCGATGCGCCCGCCGGGCCGGAGCAGGGTAGCCAGGTCCGCCACCGCCGTGACCGGATCATGCAGGTGGTTGAGCGTGTTGACCGACCACACCAGGTCGAAGCTTGACGGGGCAAAGGGCAGCTGATGCAGGTTTGCCTGAAGCACCGGGCAGTCTGCAGGCGCGGTGGCGTGGGCGGCGGCCACATGCGCGCCCGCGAGATCGGCTCCGACCACCAGGCCCTCGCTCCCGACCGCCGCGGCGAACCAGCCGAGCGCCTCGCCGGTGCCGCAGCCGGCATCGAGCACGCGCATGCCCGGTCGCAGCGCCAGGCTCGCGATGGCCAGGCGCAGCTGCGGTGCGGCAAAGGCGTTGAACAGGCGCAGCTTCCACGCGTAATCGCGCGCCGTGGTGTCGCCGAGCAAGCCTTGAGCGGCGGATCGGGTCATGGAGCACTCGCAGGCATGGCAGGGTCCGTCCGATGATGACACTGCTGAGTGCCCCTGCGACCTAAAGGCGGATGCGCACGCCGGCCACCCATTGCCATTCGAACAGGCTCCGGTCGTGGGCGGCCGTGCTTCCGAACCGGCGCGTCCATACCCCGCCGACGTAAGGCGCCACCTCGCGCCGGATCTCGTAGCGCAGGCGCAGCCCCAAGGCGATGTCCGACAGGCCGCTGCCAAGGTGGCGTGCCGGGTCTGCCTTGCCGTACGCGTTGAGCTCCAGCTCCGGCTGCAGCACCAGGCGCTGGGTGAACAGCAGTTCGTAGTCGGCGCGCAGGCGTGCGGCGGTGCGGCCGGCCGGGCCGATGTAGCCGGTCGCTTCCAGCTCGAACCAGTACGGTGCCAGGCCCTGGATGCCGAAGGCCACCCACTGGCGGCCAGGGCCACCGCCGGTGTCCGTGCGCACGCCGAGCTGCGTGTCCCAGAAAGACGCCACGGCGTGCTGCCAGAGCAGCTCGACGTCGGCCGTCCCAAGCCGGCCGCCGCTGCGCTCGCCTTCGCTGCGCAGCCACAGCTTGTCGCGGCTGTTGCCGTAGCCGCCCTGGACTTCCCACTGCTGGCCATCGCCGCGCGATGTGTGCACCGCCTCCAGGCGGTCGACATGCAGCGTAGCGAAGCGCGGATCGTCCCCCATCGCCATGTCGATGCCGTGCATGGGGCTAGCGTGCAGGCCATCGGAGTAGTCGGGGTCGCGCGCGTCCGGCGGTGGGTTGCCGCCCTGCATGGGACCCATGTCGTGGTGCATGGGCGCGGATGGGTCGTGCTTGGCTGTGGCGTGGTGATGCTGCGCAGGCGCGGTCGCGCCGTGCATCGGCTGGTGCTCGTCCGCCGGCATGGGCATCGCATCATGGCCGGTCGGTGTGTGCTCCTGTCCGGCACCCGTCGGTGCGGGCGCGGCGGGTGTGGTGTGGTGATCCGTGCCGGGCATGGCGCCCATGTCCATGTCCGGCATCTCCTGGGCCTGGGCGCCGGCGATGCAGGCGACCAGTGCCAGTGCAGCGAGGGCAGGGCGGCTCATGACACCACCACCTCGCGGAACATGCCCGCCTCCATGTGGTACAGCAGGTGGCAGTGGTAGGCCCAGCGACCCGGGTTGTCGGCGGTCACGCGGTAGCTGATGCGCTGCGCCGGCTGCACGTTGATGGTGTGCTTGCGCACCAGCACGTTGCCGTCCGCGTCCTCCAGGTCGCTGAACATTCCGTGCAGGTGGATCGGGTGGTTCATCATGGTGTCGTTGACCAGCACGATGCGCAGGCGCTCGCCCTTGCGGAAATGGATCGGCCGGGCGTCGGAGAACGGAACGCCGTCGAACGACCACAGGAAGCGCTCCATGTTGCCGGTGAGGTGCAGCTCGATCTCGCGTTCGGGTTCTCGCGCGTCGGGTGGCGGATCGAGCGAACGCAGGTCCGCGTAACTGAGTACGCGCCGGCCGTTGTCGCGCAGGCCGATGCCGGGGTCGTCGAGGTTGGTGCGGGGCATGTCCACGCGCATGTCGACGGTCGGGCCGTATTCGGTGCGCGCGTGGTTGACCCCTCTCCCGCCGGCAGAGGGTGCCCGAAGGGCGGGCGAGGGGTCGGCTGAAGGATGGTGGTCGTGGCTCGCCCGAACCTGCATCCCCACCCCCTTTTCTTCGGGGCGAGGGGCGCCGTGCTGCATCGCCCCCATCATGTCCTGCATCCCGAGCCACACGCGCGCATCCATCGGCGGTACGTCCGCCTGCATGCCCTCGCGCGGCGCGAGCGTGCCGCGGGCGTAGCCGGTGCGGTCGATCGACTGGGCGAACAGGGTGTAGGCGCGCGCGTCCTGCGGCTCCACGATCACGTCGTAGGTCTCCGCCACCGAGATGCGGAACTCGTCCACCGGCACCGGCGCGATGTCCTGGCCATCAGCGGCCACGACGGTCATCGCCAGCCCGGGGATGCGTACGTCGAAGATGGTCGAGGCCGAGCCGTTGATGAAGCGCAGGCGGATCCGTTCGCTTGGCCGGAACAGGGCCGTCCAGTTGCCGGCCGGCGCCGTGCCGTTCATCAGATAGGTGTAGGCGGCGCCGCCGACGTCGGCCAGGTCGGTCGGGTTCATGCGCATGCGGTTCCACATCCGGCGCATGGCGAGCGCTTCACCCAGGCCGTGCTGGCGCGCGTCACGCAGGAAGTCGGGCACGGTGGGCTGGTGGAGGTTGTAGTAGTCGCTGCGCTTCTTCAGGCGCGTGTAGATACGCGCGGGGTTCTGGTCGGTCCAGTCGTTCAGCATCACCACGTAGTCGCGGTCGACCTCATGGCGCTCGGGTCCTGCCGGGTCGATCACCAGCGCGCCGAACAGCCCCGTCTGCTCCTGGAAATGCGAATGGGCGTGGTACCAGTAGGTGCCCGCCTGGCGCACGTCGAAGCAGTAGGTGAAGGTTTTGCCCGGCGCGATGCCATCGAAGGAGAGGCCAGGCACGCCGTCCATGTCGAACGGCAGCACGATGCCGTGCCAGTGGATCGAGGTGGCTTCGTGCAGATGATTGGTGACGCGCAGCGTTACGGTGGTGCCTTCCTTCCATCGCAGCAGCGGCCCGGGAAGACTGCCGTTGACGGTGGTGGCCTGGCGCGGGCGGCCGGTGTAGTTGACCTGGGTCCGCCCGACGTCCAACTGGAAATCGGTGCCGGCAAGCACGCCTGGCGGTTGGACACCGGCCCGTGCGCGGGCGGGACGCACCAGCCCCAATCCCGCGGCCACGCCACCCACGGCAAGGCCCTGCACGAAGCGACGGCGCGACAGGCCGGCCGTCGGTAAAGCGGAAAGCTGTTTCATGGAACCACTCTGGCAAGCGCATCCAGGAGACGCGCAGGAATACGCGCCAGCGCACCGGCGGCGCGCATGGCGATCAGGACCGATGCAGGGTCAGGCCAGCGGTGGCCGCAGCGGCGGTGCGAAGCCGCAGAGGGGCGCTTCGATCGGATGCGGCGGCGCGTAACCGGCGCACATCAGCGGCAGGGCCGCAAGTCCATCCGGGGTGGACGGCAACACGCCGGCGCAGGGCAGGGCGCACTGGCAGGCCGGCGTGGTGGATCGATCGGGCTCGCCCGCGTGGCCGTCGCAGCAACCGGCACCGTCCATGGGCATCGAGGCGTGCGACACGTGGGCGTCCAGCGTCGACATCTGCTGCGCAGACGCCATGGGCGGCCACGCGACGAACGGCGCCACCGCAAGCATCAGCCACGCGAACAGGGCCAAGGCCGACAGGCAACGCAGACGACGACGGGAGCGCAGGAACACGACCATGCCCGCAGCCTAGCCTTCGCGCTACGCCCGCTCAACCGTGGAGTGGGCTCCAGGCGGGGTTGGCGAGGTTCAGGCGGCCATCTTCCGGCAGCTCTCTGCGCAGGTACGGCATGCCTGCACGCAGTCGTCCATGCCGCCGACCGTGGCGCAGCTGTCCGCACAGGCGGTGCAGAGCTCGGCGCAGGCGCGGCACACGGCCGGGTGCTGCGGCGACTGGTTGAGCATCACGGCGGCGGCCGTGCGGCAGACCTCCGCACAGCTCAGCATCAGCCGCATGTGTTCGGGCGCTACGTGCGCGCCGCCTTGTTCCAGGCACATGCCTGTCGCGTTCGACTGGCAGGTCTGGTAGCAGCGCAGGCACTCCTGGATGCAGCTCTGGACGGCAGTGGACAGGCTCATCGGATCGTCTCCCTGGAAGCGGATCACCGATGGTCGCGCCATGGTCGTCCCCGCCACGTGACCGCCGTGGGCTTGCGTTCCCGCGACAAGGGAGGACGCGTCTGCTTTAAGCTGGCGCGAGCGAAACGGAAGCGGGACGAGCCAGGCAATGATCGACACGACGCGGGCCCTGCACACGCTGCTGCTGGTGCTCGACCTGTTCGGCACGTTCGTGTTTGCGCTCAGCGGCGCGCTGGTCGCCGTGCGCCGCGGGCTGGACCTGTTCGGCGTGCTGGTGCTCTCCTTCGCCGCGAGCAGCGCCGGCGGGATCACCCGCGACCTGCTGATCGGCGCCACGCCACCGGCGGCCATCGAGGACTGGCGCTACCTCGGCGTCTCCCTGCTGGCCGGCCTGTTGACCTTCTATCGCTACTCGGACATCGAGCGGATGCGTAATCCGATGCAGCTTTCGGATGCCGCGGGCCTGGCCCTGTTCGCGGTGGCCGGCGCACAGAAGGCGCTCGCCTACGATCTTCCGCCCGGCATGGCGGCGCTGCTGGGCATGCTCACCGGCATCGGTGGCGGCATGCTGCGCGACGTGCTGGTTTCGGACATCCCCGCCGTGCTGCGTGCCGAACTCTACGCGGTGGCCGCGCTGGCGGGCGCCGGCGTGGTGGTGGTGGGCGACATGCTGCACATGCCGCCCACGGCCACCACGCTGACCGGAGCAGGGCTGTGCTTCGGCCTGCGATTCATGGCGATCCGCTACGGCTGGCGTCTGCCGGTTGCCCGGCCGCCGGATGCGGACAGGCACGGTTGATCCGGCGGACGCCCGCGCGCCAACCCTTTGCGCTTGCAACGATTCGTTGTTGATCCTCGCCCTTCGGGAACGAGGATGCGTCGCCGTCGGTGCGGGTCTGCCGTCGAGCCGCCGCCCGGGTGACCGTCACCGCGTGCGGCCGACCGCCGCAGCGCGACCATGCAGGGAATTGACGCGGATCAATCCGCATCGGTGACCTGCATGCCCCAATGAAGCCACAGGGGCATCACACGCGACGAGGTTCGCCCATGGCCACGCTACCCATCGGAATCACTTCGCCCGCCAGCGCGACCGCACCCGTGCTGCTGGAGGGAACGCACTGGATCGACCATCTGCGCGATGGCACTGTCGTGCTGATCCGCCCGCTGCAGCCGGAGGATCGCGAGCGCGAAGAGGAGTTCCTTCGCGCGATGTCACCCGACGCCAAGCGCATGCGTTTCATGTGCAGTTTCCGCGAGGCCAGCCCGGCGCTGGTCGATCGGCTGATGGACGTGGACTACGACAAGCGCATGGCCTTCGTCGCGCTCGCGCACGAGGACGGCAAGCTGCGTGAGGTCGGCGTCAGCCGCTACAGCACCAATGGCGACCGCACCCGCTGCGAGTGTGCGGTCACCGTGGCCGACCACTGGCGCCGCCGCGGCTTGGCCGTGGTGCTGATGCGGCACCTGATCGACATGGCCCGCCAGCACGGCTTCAGGCAGATGTACTCGGTCGATTCGGCGGACAACCAGCCGATGCAGGAGCTCGCCGCCTACCTCGGCTTCCAGCGCTCGCTGGATCCAGGCGATCCGGCGCAAGTCGTCCACACGCTGGTGCTGTGAGGAGCCTGCCATGAATGCCGTCGTCCATGCCCCGAACCGGATCCCCGAAGGCGCGGCCCAACCCGTGCTGCCGGTGGCAAACCAGCCCTCCGACATCGTGGCGATCGCCACCTCGACTTCGCCCTGGAACCCTGCCGTGCAGGTGGCCGCCACGCTGGCCTCGCGGTGGCAGAGCCTGCTCACCGGCTGCTTCGTGGATGCATCGCTGCGCCTGCTGCGCGGCCCGGAAAGCGAGCCCTCCGTGCTCGGCCTGCTGCTGGACACGCCCGTGCAGGATTTCGAAACGGCCGACGCCTTCCGTGCCTTCGCGCGATCCCGCGGCGTGTCGCACGCCTCGTGGGTGGTCGCCCATACCGGCCTTGCACGCGTCCTGCGCGAGCTGGGCGCCTGGCACAGCCTGGCCGTACTGGAGCGCGACGTGGTCGATGGCGAAACCCTGACCGAGCTGCTCGGCGAGGTGCTGCTGTCCTGCCGGCTGCCCAGCCTGATCCTGCCGCCGGACTGGAATCGCGACACCCCGTTCCAGCGTGTGCTGGTGGCCTGGGATGGCAGTACCGAGGCCACCCGCGCCATCCACGCGGCCTTGCCCTTCCTGCAGGGTGCGCGGCGCGTGGTACTGCTCGATGGCGGACGGCCGCACAGCCCCGAGGGCGAGTGCTACCTGCCGCACTTCGAACCGTTCGTGTACATGGCTCGCCACGGCATCGAGGCGGACCCGATGTGCGTAGGTGTTCCCGCACGCACCGCGGGTGCGGCGCTACTGAAGAAGGCCGAGCAGGTGAACGCCGATCTGGTTGTGATGGGCGCCTTTGCCCACTCGCGGATGCGCGAGCAGGCGATCGGCTGCGCGACCCGGTACGTGCTCGAACATGCGCAGATCCCGATCTTCCTGCAGCACTGAAGGCTCCCCGCGGCGCAACAGATGACCACAGACGAGAGACCTTGCGACATGAACAAACAGGGCAAACCGGCCGGGGAACGCTATACCGGCCTGTCGATCGGCGTTCACTGGCTGACGCTGGCGCTGCTGGTGGGCGTCTACGCGTGCATCGAGCTGCGCGAGTTCTTCCCCCGTGGCAGCGACGCCCGGCAGGCGCTGGCGAGCTGGCACTTCATGCTCGGTCTGGCCACGTTCGCGCTGGTGTTCCTGCGCCTGGCGTTCCGCATCGTGGCCCGCACGCCGCCGATCCACCCGGTGCCGCCGCTGTGGCAGCAGCGCCTGGCCGCACTGGTGCACCTGGCGCTTTACGCCTTTCTCGTGGCGATGCCGTTGCTGGGGTGGTTCATCCTTAGCACGGCCAACGAACCGGTGCCGTTCTTCGGCCTGCAGCTGCCGCCGCTGGCCGCGCCGGACCGCGCGCTCAGCCATAACCTCGAAGAGATCCACGAGACCATCGGCACCGCCGGCTACTACCTGATCGGCCTGCATGCCGCCGCCGCGCTGTTCCATCACTACTTCATGCGCGACAACACGCTGCTGCGCATGCTGCCGGGGCACCGCCGCGGGCGAGCTGCCTAGCAATCCAGCCGTCGCTGCAGGAGCGCACTTGTACGCGACCGCGCGGTAGCACGTGGCATGGCGGTCGCGCACAGGTGCGCTCCTACAGGACGCGGGAGAATTTCGAGACATTCGATAGTGCCGGCGACCGCGCCTTGTAGGAGCGCACTTGTGCGCGACCGCGCGGTATCAAGAGGCATGGCGGTCGCGCACAGGGTGCGCTCCTACAGGACGCGGGAGAATTTCGAGACATTCGATGGTGCCGGCGACCGCCCCTTGTAGGAGCGCACTTGTGCGCGACCGCGCGGTAGCACGTGGCATGACGGTCGCGCACAGGGTGCGCTCCTACAGGACGCGGGAGCGTTTCGAGGTATTCGATGGGGCCGGCGACCGTCCCTTGCAGGAGCGCACTTGTGCGCGACCGCGCGGCAGCACGTGGCATGGCGGTCGCGCACAGGTGCGCTCCTACAAGCACGCGGGAGCGTTTCAACGTTTTCGGTAGGGCCGCAGGTCGGGGATCGCTCTTGACCGGGACACGAGTCCCCCCAGGCGGGGAAGGCATCGGCAGCCCTTCCGGCAACACCGTTAGCTGCCGCATTTGACGTGCATCACCTTGCGTCGTGGCGGACGGCCTAGTGTCGCTGCAACGCAGCCGCTACCCGCGCGGCGCACGCACGGAGCCACCACCATGTACGACATCCTGGTCAACTCGCTGAACTACGAGGACTGGTCCCGCGGCGTCCAGTACGGCACGCAGCTGGCGGCGCTGATGCAGGCGTCCATCACCGGTGCGTACATCTATCCCTCGCCGCTGTACGCCACACCGAGCTTCAGCACGCCGGAGCTGATCGAGGCGGTGCTGGAAACGGCACGCACGCTGGAGGCGAGCGCACTGGCGGCCGAGCGTCCGTTCGTCAGTTGGGCCAGCGCCATGGGCATCGAACACGCGGCGTGGGTGGTGGGGCAGGGCACCCTGTCCGACGCGCTGGTGCAGATCGCGTGCTGGCACGATCTGCTGGTGCTCGAACGCGACCCCATGCGGACCTGGGCGTCGCCCGCCGAGCTGGCGGCGCTGATCCTCGCGGTGGGCCTGCCGTGCATCGTGGTGCCGCCGCGGCCGGTGCGTGCGGTCGGCCTGTCCCGCGTGGCTATCGCATGGAACGGCGCGCCCGAGGCGATCCGCGCGGTGCATTCGGCGCTACCGCTGCTGCAGCGGGCCGAGGAGGTGCTGCTGCTGCGCGGGTCGCCCAAAGAAACGTTCCACGATGTCAGCTGGAAGCCGCCCTTCGACG
Organism: Frateuria sp. GZRR35; assembly: GCF_051900415.1. Taxonomy (NCBI): domain Bacteria; kingdom Pseudomonadati; phylum Pseudomonadota; class Gammaproteobacteria; order Lysobacterales; family Rhodanobacteraceae; genus Frateuria; species Frateuria sp. GZRR35. The sequence continues at coordinate 107,249 of NZ_JBHZGL010000006.1, read as the reverse complement.
TCGATGCCTACCTCAACCGCCATGGCATCCGCGCCCGCGCGCAGGACCTGCTCACCAACGAGCACGCCGCCGGCGAGGCGTTGCTGGAGCAGGCCGATCGCTTCGGTGCCGATCTGCTGGTGATGGGCGCCTATGGCCGCAGCCGCTTCAGCGAGTGGGCGCTCGGCGGCGCCACCCGGCACGTGCTGTGGCATGCGCGGTTGCCGGTGCTGTTCCGCCATTGAGCCCTGCGCCGATCCCGCGCTGACCGCTTGCGGGGCGCTAGCTTGCGCAAGCGGCAGGCACGGGACTGTTACCGACCGTTACACAGCGTTGCGCGGCGGTCGTCATCCGCTGGCGGTGGCGGGTTACGGTGGAACCATCACCCGCCCCGGGGAGACCGCCATGAACGCTCTCGCCATCCACGCCCCGATGCCGGCCGGAGAGCCCGTGCAGCAAGTCATGGCCTCGGCGGGACCGATCGACATCCAGCAACTCTCGCACCACGTGCAGGTCATGCGGCGCAAGGTCGCGCCGGGCCAGCACGTTTACCGGGCAGGACAGCCCTTCCACGCGATTTACCTGGTGCACGCGGGGTTTCTCAAGACCTGCGAGTTGTCCGAGGACGGCCGTGAGCGGGTGACCGGCTTCCGCATGCGCGGCGACCTGGTCGGCGTCGAGTCCATCGGCCTGTCCCGCTACGCCTGCGACCTGGTGGTGCTGGACGACAGCGAGCTGTGGGAGCTGCCATACCCGCCGGTGTTGCAGGCCTGCCTGCAGATGCCCGAGCTGCAGGTCCGGTTGACCGCAGCGCTGGCGGCGGAAATCCGCAGTGACCGCGCCTGGATGCTGGCGGTGGGCACGCTCACGGCCGAGCGGCGCGTGGCCGCGTTCCTGCTGGACATGGCCGAGCGCCACCTGCGGCTGGGTTTCAGCGCCCACCATTTCCTGCTGCGGATGGGGCGCGCGGATATCGCCAGTTTTCTGGACATCAAGCACGAGACGGTGACCCGCGCCCTGTCGAAATTCGACCGGCTGCAATGCATCGAGGTGCGGCGTCGCGAGATCCGCCTGCTCGACACGGACGGCCTGCGCCGCATGGCCGGGCAGGGCGCCCGTCCACTGAAAGGTCAGCCGGGCCGCCCCTCCAGCGCCTGCGCCAGCGCCTCGCCCAACTGCTCGCGCCGGTAAGGCTTGCGCAGCAGGCCGACGCCGCCCGGCAACGCTTCATCCGTGCCGTCAGTCGTGCGCTCGTAGCCGGAAGTCAGCAGCGCGGGCAGGTCCGGGCGCAGGCGGCGTGCTTCGCGCACCAGCTCGAAGCCGTTGGTGCCGTCACCCAGCGCCACGTCCGAGAACAGCAAGCGGATGCCGTGGTCGATGCGCAGCAACGCGAGCGCCTGTGCCGCATCGCCGGCCTCAAGCGTGTCGTAGCCGAGCGAATGCAGGAAGCGCACGGCGACCTTGCGCACGCCCGGCTCGTCCTCGACCACCAACACCCGTGTGTGCCCCGGGCTGACGCTGCCGGGGGTGCGCGCCTCGCCGGCGTCTTCCTCTTGCGGTGCGGTCGGCAGCAGGATTTCCACGCGCGTGCCGCGGCCGGGCTGGCTGCCGATCACGACGCGCCCGCCCGACTGCCGGACGAATCCGTAGACCATGCTCAGGCCCAGGCCGCTGCCCTTGCCGGCATCCTTGGTGGTGAAGAACGGCTCCAGCGCATGGTCGAGCACCTCCTGCGTCATGCCGGTGCCACTGTCCTCGACCAGGAACGCCACGTACCGGCCCGGCGGCAGGGTGCCCGATTCGCCGGCGCCGATCTCCCGCACGCGGGCGCTGATCCGCAACAGGCCACCCTCGGGCATCGCGTCGCGTGCGTTGATCGCCAGGTTGACCAGTGCCGTCTCCAGCTCCCCCGGGTCGGCATACACGGCCGGCACGCCATCGGCGCAATCGAGTTCCACGTGGATGCGTGCGCCCAGCGTGCGTGCGAGCATGTCGCCCATGTCGTCCAGGACCAGTTGCGGCCGCACGCCGCGCGGGGTCAGTGCGCGCCGGCGCGAAAAGCCCAGCAGCTTGCGGGTCAGGTTGATGCAGCGGTCGATCGCGCGCGCGGCGCCGTCGATCAACTCGCGTGCATCGGTCACGCCGCCGTACTCGGCGTCCAGGATCTGCAGATTGCCGGAGACGACGGTCAGCAGGTTGTTGAAGTCGTGCGCGATGCCGCCGGTGAGCTGCCCCAGCGCATCCAGCCGTTGCGCGTGGGCGAGCTGCTCCTGGCTGCGACCGCGCATGACGGCCGCGGCGAGCATGTTGGCCGCCAGTTGCAGGAAGGCCAACTGGTCGTCATCCCAGTCGCATGGTTCCCGGTTGAGCGCGAGCAGCGCGCCGGTGGCCTCGTGTCGATCGAGCAGCGGCACGATCGCCGCATCGGCCAGGCCGTGCGCGGCGAGTGTCGCGCGCAGGACCGGCAGGCCCACGGCATCGTCCGAAAGCGTCCATGCGCCCTGGGCGCGCCGTTCGCCCAGGCGCACGACCAGGCCGTCGCGCGCGAACGCATCGCCCAGCGCGTCGAGCACGTCGGGCGCGAGGCCGCAGGCCGAACGGATCGGCAGCGCATTGCCGCCAGGCAGGCCCACCGCCACGGCGACGGCGTCGACGCCCAGGGCCTTGGCGATCAGGCCAGACACCGCCACGCGCAGCGATCCGCCGTTACCGGCCTCGAGCACCAGCCGGCCCAGCTCGGCGAGGTAGCCGTCGCGGTGCGCCCGCCGCAGCGCGTGTCGTGTCCGCTGGGTTTCGGAGATGTCGCGGATGGAGGCGGCATAGCGCCCGCTGCCGACCGGGCTGAGCGCGATCTCGATGGGAAACGTGCCGCCATCGCGCCGCACGCCGTTCAGTTCGTAGCCCGCACCCATCGGACGCACGCGGGGATGGGCCATGTAGTCGGCGCGATGGGCGGCATGCGCGCCGCGCACGCCTTCGGGCAGGAGGTTTTCCACGCGCAGGCCGAGCAGCGTGCCCGCGTCGTAGCCGAACAGCCGGTCCGCCTGCGGGTTGGCAAGCACGATATCGCCGGCCTCGTCGACGACGACCATGGCGTCCGGCGCCGTCTCGAAGAGCGTGCGGTACAGGTCGTGGTCGGCGCGATGCGATGGCACGGCATCACTCCTGGCGCACCGCGTCGCTGAAGATGTAGCCGGCGCCGCGCACCGACTTGATCAGCACCGGCGCGGCGGGGTCCGGCTCGATCTTTCGCCGCAGGCGGCCGATCTGCACGTCCACCGCGCGGTCGTAGGGACCCGAATCGCGGCCGTACAGATGGTTCATCAGTTCGTCGCGCGAAAGCACCCGGTTGGCGTGGGTGACCAGCACGCGCAGCAGCCCGAACTCGCCACTGGTGAGCGGCACGGCATCCCCCGAGGGTGCGAGCAGGGTGCGGCTGTCCAGCTCCAGGCGGTAGCCGGCGAAGCGGTAGACCGCCGGCCGCGACATCGCCTGGCGCGGTCGCTCGGTACGGCGCAGCACGCTGCGGATGCGCGCCAGCAGTTCGCGCAGTTCGAAGGGCTTGGTCACGTAGTCGTCGGCGCCCACTTCGAGCCCGACGATGCGGTCGACCGAGTCGCCGCGGCCGGTGACGATGATTACCGGTCCGTGCCAGTGTTCGTGCAGGTGACGGGTCAGCTCCAGGCCATCCTCGCCGGGCAGGCCCAGGTCCAGCAGCACCAGGTCGATCATGTCGGTGGCCAGCCGCGCGAGCATCTCCTGGCCGTTGCCGACTGCGCTCACCTGGAAACCCTGGGCACCGAGATAGCGCTTGAGCAGCGCCCCCACTTCGGCGTCATCGTCGACCACCAGCAGGTGGGCCTGCCGGAGAAACACCCCTTGCTTGTCAGGGTCCTGTGTCGACACGAGAGCCCCATCGCATGACTGGTAGGCGTGGGAATTGCCAGAAACCGGAAGGCCCGCGGCCCCCCTCCACGACGCAAACCTGCCGGCTATATACCAGAGAAGCTCCACGCGCCGCGCGAAGGCGATCGAGGCTATGCCAGGGCCCGCGCGAGTTGATCCTGATCAATCGGCCGCGCTCGCAAGCCTCCATCCTGTGTCACCAGCAGCGGCTGGGCGGGAAGACGCCATGCGTGCAATCGACATCGGTACCCGGCGCGTCGTCCAGGCGGACGCTTCGGCGACGGTGAGCGAGGCCGCCGGCATCATGCGCCGGCATCAGGCCGGTTGCCTGGTGGTGACGCGCGAGCAGGGCGGCCGGCTGGAACCGGTCGGTATCGTCACCGACCGCGACCTGGTCACGCGCTGCATCGCCGCGCATTTCGATCCGGCAACGACCCCGCTCGAATGCGTCATGTCCGCGCCGCTGCTGCGTTGCCTGCCGGACGCCTCGATCGACGAGGTGGTGGATATCATGCAGCAGAAGGGTGTGCGCCGGCTTCCACTGATCGACGCCGCCGGCACGCTCGCCGGCATCGTCAGCATCGATGACCTGCTGGTCGCCCTCGCCGAACTGGTCGAGCGGATCAACCAGACGCTCAATGCGCAACCGACGCTCGATCGGGCCTATCTCTAGCCGTCTGCGTGCCCGCCCAGGGCTTGCACTGCCGCCAGGGCGGCGCCTGGCCTGCCAGTTGATCGGGATCAAATCCGCGTCTGCCCGACGATCTAGGGTGGATGCAGCGGCGCCGGTCGGTCCGGGCCGCAGCCACCCGCGCCGGAGGATGCGTCATGAGCGTTGCCAAGGTCATCGAAATCATTTCCGAATCACCCGACAGCGTGGAAGATGCCGTTCGCCTGGGCTTGGAGAAGGCCGCCAGGACGCTCGATGGCATCAAGGGCGCCTGGATCAGTGAGACCAAGGTCGTCACCGGCCCCGACGGCGGCATCACGGCCTGGCGCGTGTGCATGCGCGTCAGCTTCGTGATCGGTTGAATGCTGTGGCTGGCAAACGCCACCGCTGATGGTGGTGGACGGAGGCGCCCTCATGAAGGGTTTTCTCGCATCCCGTAACCGACGCTTCGCCGACCGTCGCGACGCCGGCCGGCAACTGGCCCAGGCCTTGGCCGTCTACCGCGGGCAGCATCCGCTGGTACTGGCGATCCCGCGCGGCGGGGTGCCGGTGGCAAGCGTCGTCGCCCAAGCGCTGGATGGCGACCTCGACGTGGTGCTCGTGCGCAAGCTCGCATCGCCCGCCAATGGCGACGTGGCCATCGGCGCGGTCGACGAGCAGGGACGCATCCAGCTCACAGGTCGGTCGGCCGTGGCCGGCGCGGGCATGAGCTATGTGCGCGCCGAGGCTGCGCGGCAACGGGCGGTGATCCGCAAGCGTCGCGCCCTCTACAGTCCGGATCGCCCGCACGCCGATCCCACCGGCCGCCTGGTGATCGTGGTCGACGATGGCCTGGCAACCGGCGCGACCATGCGTGCCGCGCTGGACGCCGTGCGCCAGCACCATCCGGCCGCGCTGCTGGCGGCCGTGCCGGTGGCGGCGCCGGACAGTCTGGAAAACCTGGACGACCTCGCCGACGACGTGATCTGCCTGCATGCACCTGCGCACTTCCGCGCGGTTAGCTCGTTCTACGAGGACTTTCATCCGGTAACCGACACCGACGTGGTGCGCGTCCTGTCGACCCCGCCGCGGCCCAGTGCCGGGCTGCCGGTGTCCCGGCCGGCGGCGTTCGACCTGCCGGACGCAAGCCTGTCGGGCGACCTGGCGATGCCGCCGCATGCGCGCGGACTGGTGATCGTCGCCCACGGCAGCGGTGCCGACCGCGACAACCCGCGCGACCGCGTCCTCGCGCAGACCCTGCAGCGGGCGGGCCTGGGCACCTTGCTGATCGACCTGGTGACGGTGGACGAGGAGCTCTCGCGCACGGTCGCGTTCGACATCCCCACGCTGGCGGACCGGCTCGCCGCGGTAGTCGCGAAGTTGCACCACGACCCAGCGCTGGCGACGCTGCCGCTGGGCCTGGCCGGCGACGGGACCATCGCGAGCGCCGCACTGGCGGTGGCCGCACGGCGCCCGCGCGATATCGCCGCAGTGGTCACGCGCAGCGGGCGCCCCGACCTTGCCGGCGCGGGCACGCTGGCCCGCGTCACCGCGCCGACCCTGCTGATCGTCGCGAGTGAGGATCGCCCGTTGCTCGCGCTCAATCGCGCTGCGCAGCGCCGCATCCGCGGCAAGAACGAGCTGGTGGTCGTGCCCGGCACGACATCGCTGTTCGAGGAACCGGGCGTCCTGGAAGCGGCCTCGAAATTTGCCCGCGACTGGTTCGCCCGCTGGCTCGGCGCCCGCGCCCGCCCGCCGCGCAGACGGCCGACCGGCGGACGGGGCGCCGATCGCCTCGCCAGCTAGGTGCACGCCCGGACGGGTCCGTCCCCCTGGCCGCCACGGCGGGCGGCGCATCCACGCGCGAATCGCCACGCTGGGCGCCGGTCGAGAGAGCGCTGCGTCCGTACGGCGCCCGCCCCCGTTCCTGCGCCGCCTGCTTCGTGCAGTCGAGTCCCTTCACGACTCCGCGCCCATCAACGCGCGGCCGGTTGACGTGCATCAACCCCGGCCCACGCCACCGCCCTAGCGTCCTGTTGCCCGCCTGACCCGCGAGGCGACCGATGGCTTCGGCGCCCCCGCGCCGGGAGCCCGCATCGAAATGGAGGACATGATGATCACCCGGAGACAGTTCCTGCAGGCGTCGGCTTCGCTGGCGCTGGTGTCCACGCTCCCGCGCCAGATCCCGGCCGCGACCAGCTTGCGTACGCGGCCCTCGTGGCCGCAATTTCGCGATGGTCCGTTGTACCCGGCATTGCTTGGCGCGATCGCAAAAATGCGCGCCAACACGAACAGCACGAGGCCGGGCAGCTGGGCCTACTGGACCAACGTGCACGCGACCTTCTGCCCGCACGGCAAGCCGCATTTCCTCGCCTGGCATCGCGGTTTCCTGGCGCGCTTCGAGGCGCAGCTGCGCAAGGCCTCGGGCAACAGCGCGCTGGTGTTGCCTTACTGGAACTACTACGAACATCCGTTCGTCCCGGCCGAATTCCGTGATCCCAGTTCGCCGCTCTACCTGCGCAACCGCACCGGTACGGACGTTTCCGGGGCGTGCACCTTCGGGGCGTTCGACGCCAGCCTGACCCGCTTCCCGCGGGGCAAGCCCAACGCCTTCGAGCCGGCGGTCGAAACCGCGCCACACAACGGCGTGCACAACCTGATCGGCGGCACCATGGACAACATCGCCGTGTCACCGCGCGATCCCATCTTCTGGCTGCACCATGCGAATCTCGATCGCCTGTGGGAAGCCTGGGTGCAGGCAGGCGATGGACGGCACATGCCCGCCACGACGGCCAGCTACTGGTCCGGGTCGTTCTCCTACGGTGCCGCGGTGGCGGCAGTGAGGCGGGTCGACACCTACGCTCCCGACATCCTCGGCTATCGCTATGACGACACGACCTTGCCGGTGGCCCAGTCGTACCCGGCGGCCGCTCCCTTGCCGCCGATCCAGCAGGCCATCGCCGTGCCGCTGCCGGCGCAGGGCGCGTCGCTGGGCGGCGCAGGCGGGCTGGCGCTGGGGCCGCAGTCGACGCGTGTGTCGATTGCGCTGACCGCGGACGGGCGCAACCGCGTGCGCAGCCTGGCCACGGCCGACGGGCGGGCGGCCTCGCCGACGGGCGATGCGCTGCGGATCGTGCTCGACGGCGTCGCCCTCACCGCAGCGGGCGGGCAGGGCGGCTACTTCTACAAGATCCTGCTGAACCTGCCGGCCGCGGGCCTGGCGCAACCGGAGCAGACCTACCTGCTCAGCACCCTCGGCCCCTTCGAGATCAGCGTCGCGCGCCATGCGCGGATGATGGCCGGCGGCGGCATGGCGGCCATGCACGCGCCGGTGCGGATCGTCATCCCTGCGCAGGACGTATTGGGACGCATCTGGCCCGAACCGCTGGATGCCCTCACGCTCAGCTTCGTGCGCGTCGACGCCGGCGGCGCACCACGGGACGATGCGATCGTCATCGACCGCCTGTGGGTGGAGGCCGACTGAGCACGTTTGGCCACGTCCCGCCGGGTCGCTGCGCCCGGCGGGAGCGGACGGTGTGGCAGGCTGACGCACCACCCGCTTTCCTGTGGCGCGCCTGACGCAAGTCAAGCGCGGGTGAAGGCCCAAATCTACGCTGGCGCCGAAACCACAGGAGACACACCCCATGTCACGAATGCTGTCCACCGTACTCGCGGCCGCCAGCATGCTGGCCCTCGCCGCCTGCTCCGGAAAGCAGGCCGCCGATGCGGCCCTGTCCGCCAGCCCCGCGGCGTACGCAGCCCCCGCGCCGCTGTCCGCGCCGACCGACTTCGGCCCGCCGCAGGGCGAGCCGATCCACGCGGTGCTCACCAGCCCGCCGAACGTGCCGCCGCCGATCCACCGCAACTATCCGGCCAAGGTGATCGTCGAGCTGGAAGTGGTGGAGAAAGAGATGTCCATTTCCGAGGGCGTCAGCTACACCTACTGGACCTTCGGCGGCACCGTGCCGGGCAGCTTCATCCGCGTGCGCCAGGGCGACACCGTCGAGTTCCATTTGAAGAACGCGCCCGACAGCAAGATGCCGCACAACATCGACCTGCATGGCGTCACCGGCCCCGGTGGCGGCGCGGCGTCCAGCTTCACCGCGCCGGGGCACGAGTCGCAGTTCAGCTTCAAGGCCTTGAACCAGGGCATCTACGTCTACCACTGCGCCACCGCGCCGGTCGGCATGCACATCGCCAACGGCATGTACGGGCTGATCCTGGTCGAGCCGCCGGAGGGTTTGCCGAAGGTCGATCACGAGTACTACGTGATGCAGGGCGACTTCTACACGACCGGCAAGTACCGCGAGAAGGGCCACCAGCCGTTCGATATGGACAAGGCCATCGACGAGAAGCCGACCTACGTGCTGTTCAACGGCCACGAAGGCGCGCTGACCGGCGACAAGGCGCTGACCGCGAAGGTTGGTGAATCGGTACGGCTGTTCGTCGGCAACGGCGGTCCGAACCTGGTGTCCAGCTTCCACGTGATCGGCGAGATCTTCGACCGCGTGCAGCAGGAGGGCGGCCTGCATCCGCAGGAGAACGTGCAGACCACGCTGATCCCCGCCGGCGGTGCGGCCATCGTCGAGTTCCACACCGACGTGCCCGGCAGCTACGTGCTGGTCGATCATTCGATCTTCCGCGCGTTCAACAAGGGTGCGATGGGCATCCTCAAGGTCGACGGTCCGGAGAACAAGGCGATCTACTCGGGCAAGGAGGTCGACTCGGTCTACCTCGGTGATCGCGCCGAACCGAACCTGCACGCGGTAACCACCGCCGCCAAGGCCGGTGCCGCCGGCACGCTGAGCAAGGAAGACCAGGTCGCCGCGGGCAAGCAGTTGTTCACCGGTACCTGTTCGGTCTGCCACCAGGCCAACGGTGAAGGCCTGCCGGGCGTGTTCCCGCCACTGGCCAAGTCGGACTACCTGGCCAAACAGGACAAGAACCACCTGATCTCGATCCCGCTCCATGGCCTGACCGGCAAGGTCACGGTCAACGGCAAGGAGTACGACTCGGTGATGCCGCCGATGTCGCAGCTGACTGACGACGAAGTGGCGAATCTGCTGACCTACGTGCTCAACAGCTGGGGCAACCCGGGCGGGCAGGTGAGCAAGGACGAGGTGGCCAAGGTCCGCGCCCAGCCGGCCCCGGCGCCGACCGCGGAGCACTGATCGGCGCCGCATCCACAGGACAAGGCCGGCGGCACAACGTTCGCCGGCTCTTCTTGAGGTGGCCCCGTGGCCGCCTCTTTTTTTGGTCGATTCGAATGGACGCCTAGACGTCCGCGGCGGGTTGACGCACCGCCCCGCCTGCTTGACGTCCGTCAATCCGTGCAACCGTCGCGCTGCCGACACTGCACGCATTTCCCAAGGAGCGACATCCATGCACACGCGTCTCGCCACTGCCTGCCTGCTGGCCCTCGCCAGCGCCCCGGCCTGGCCCGCCGACACGCCCGCCCCGCTGCAAGTGGAGTGGGATGCGCGCGCCCGGCACGAGCAGGTCGACAACGACGCCTTCGCCCGCGACGCGCGAGCCGACACCCTGCGGCTGCGGCTAGGCCTGCGCGCCCAGTTCGGCGCGGGCTTCAGCGGCTACCTCGAAGGCGCCGGCGTGGCGGCCGCCGGCGGCCACTACAACAGCGGCGCCAACGGTCACACGCAATACCCCGCCATCACCGATCCGAAAGGCAGTGAGCTCAACCAGGCCTATCTCGCCTGGCAGGGCAACCGGCTCGGTGCCATCGCCGGCCGCCAGCGGTTGCTGTTCGACAACCAGCGTTGGGTCGGCAACGTGGGCTGGCGCCAGCATGAGCAGACTTTCGATGCCGTGGCGCTGAGCTGGCAACCCGCCGCCGACTGGACCGTGCGCTACGCCTGGCTCGACCGCGTGCATCGCATCGCCGGCCGCGACGCGATCCTGCCCACGGCACGCGAGCGCAAGCTCGACACGCACCTGCTCAACGCGGCGTTCAAACACGGCATGCAGCAGTGGAGCGGCTACGCCTACCTGCACGAAGACCGCGACGTCGCCACGGCGTCCAGCGCCACCTACGGCGCACGCTGGAGCGGCAAACCGGCGGCCGATGGCTTCGGCTGGACGCTGGAAGCGGCGCACCAGACGGAACACGCCAACAACCCCGGCCATTTCTCGCACGCCTACTGGCTGGCCGAACCCGCGTGGACCGTGCATGCCATCACCACAAAGCTCGGCTGGGAACACCTGGGTGGCAACGGCCGCCATTCTCTGCAGACCCCGCTGGCCACGCTGCACGCCTTCAACGGCTGGGACGACCAGTTCGCGGTGACACCCGCCGGCGGCCTGGAAGACCGCTATGCCGCGGTCAATGGTGCCTTCGGCCCGCAGGCCCGCATCGGTTGGACGCTGGCCTGGCACGACTACCGTGCCGACCGCGGTGGCCGCTATGGCAGTGAGTGGAACGGCTCGCTGGGCTACGCCTTCAGCGCAGCGATCAATGGCCTGCTCAAGCTCGCCAGCTATCGGGCCAATGGCTTCGGCCGCGACGACACCAAGCTGTGGCTGCAGGTGGAGTGGAAGGGCGTGCAGGCGTTGCGCTGAAGCTGCTGCCTTGAACTCGCCGCTCTGAAGCCCTTTCCCCTGCGGGGAGAGGGTTTGGGTGAGGGTCCGGACTCGCGGGGAAGGTCAGTAGTGCGTGGCCTCGCAGGTGGATGGTCGCAAGAGCGGCCCCTCACCCCAGCCCTCTCCCCGGAGGGGAGAGGGAGCCAAAGCGCGCAAGCTTCGGTTCGCGCGTGAGGAAGGAGCCAAGCGAGCCAACTCTGAAGCCCTCTCCCCTCCGGGGAGAGGGTTTGGGTGAGGGGCGAGGCTCGCGGGGAAGGTCAATAGTGCGTGAGCTCGTAGGTAGATGGCCGCAAGAGCGACCCTCTCCAAAGGATGGAAAGCCGGCTGCGTTGACCTGTGTCAGCGCATCCCCCGTCACTCGCGCGGTCCAATGACTGTCATGACCCCACCCATCGAACTCGACCTGCGTCATCTGCCGCCACCGCAGCCCATGCAGCACGCGTTGGACGCCGCCGATGCGCTGGCCCCCGGCGAGCTGCTCACCATCGTCGCGCCGATGCTCCCGCGTCCGTTGCTCATGGAACTGGCCCAGCGCGGCTTCGACGCCGAGCCGGGCGAGCCACAATCCGATGGCAGCGTGCGCGTGCAGATCCGTCGTCCGGACGATGCCGAAACTTCGGCTTGACCAGGCGCCGCCGGCCACGCTGCCGCTGCGCTTCCTGCTCGCCATGCCGTGCTGGGGCGTGGCGGGAGCCGTGCTGTTGCTGGCCGACGGCGATGCCGCGCTGCTGACGCGCTGGCATCCGGCCACGCTCGCGCTGGTGCACGTCTGGACGCTCGGGATACTCGGCAACGCGATGTTCGGCAGCCTGTTGCAGTTCCTGCCCGCGGCCGTCGGCGCGCAGCTGCGCGGCTGGCAGGGCGTGCCGGCGTTGCATGCGCTGTTCAACCTCGGTGTACTGCTGCTGGTGGCCGGGCTCTACACGCAGGCGCGCTGGCCGATGTTGGCCGCCGCCATGGCGTTGCCAGCCAGCTTCCTCTGGCTCGGCACGATGACGATTCCCGGCCTGTTGGCCATCGCCGGCGAGCGACTGCTGCGCGCGGGCATCGGCCTCGCCCTCGGCTTCGGCATGCTCGCCGCGCTGGCCGGCAGTGGGCTGGCGTTGTTGCTGGCCAGGCGCATCGCATGGCCGCTGGTGGCGGTGGATGCGCACGCAGGCCTCGGCATCCTCGGCTGGATGGTGCTGTTGCTGGCGACCGTTGCACGGGTGGTCATGCCGATGTTCCAGGGCGCCGGCAGCGTGCCGTCGCGTGTCCAGGCCATCTGGCTTGCGGTGGTCGCGACGGGTTTGCTCGCGGCGGTGGTTGCGCACCTGCGTTACGCAGGCGATCGCACGCTGCCCTTGGCGATGGCGGCCGCCGGCGCCAGCTTCGCCCTTGGCGCGCTCTGGCTGCAGCGACGCGTGCCGCGTGCCCGCCAAAACGCCCTGTTCCTGCATTGGCGCGTCGGACTCCTCGCCCTGGTGCTCGCTGCGCTGGCCCTCGCCGCGGGGCAGGGGATGGTCGCCGGCGCGCTCGCGCTGGGCGTCGGCCTGCCAATGCTGGTCGGCGGCATGGCGTTGGAGATCGTGCCGTTCGTCGACTGGATCGCACTGCGCCGGCGCGTGCCGCGTGGCGTGCAGTTGCCCGGCGTGCAGCGCCTGTTGCCGGACGCGTCCAAGCGCCGTGCGTTGCTCGCGCATGGCGCCGCCGCTCCGTTGCTGGTCGCGGCCGTGTTGTGGCCGATGCCGTGGCTTGCGCGACTGGCCGCCCTGGGACAGCTGGTCGCCTGGAGCGTCCACGGTCATGCGCTGGCGAGCGCTTTGCTTGCTGGCCGCGCCTTTCTCCGCCGCGTGGCGCCGCACGCGTGAGCCGCAGACGACAGGACGTGTTCAGCCCGCCTTCGATCCGCGACGCATTGGAGGGCGGGCTGAAGCCCGCCCTACGGGAGGCGTCCCGCTTCGCCGTGGCCCGCACCCGTGCGGCGATCGATCGGGTGGACGACGGCTTGCTGGTGCTGCTCGCGGCGCGCCGCCGACTGGTCGGCGTGGTGGCGCGACTCAAGCCACGCGCCGGCATCCCATCGCGCGATCCACAACGCGAGCACGCCGTCCGGCAACGCGCCCAGGCCATGGCCCAACGCCTGGGCGTGCCGTCAGCTACCGCGACGCGGCTGCTGGACCTGGCCATCGGCGATGCCTGCACGCAGCAGGGCCTGGCGGTTGACCTGGATCAGAGCGGGCCCGACGGTGCGCCGGTCATCCTCGATGGCATGAACCTCGACCTTGCCCGCGCCGCGCCGATGCTGCGCCTGCTGCCGCCGCCGCGACACCTTGCCCCCTTGCTGCGCGTGGTTCCGGCGCGCTGGCAGCACGCACTGCTTGAACGCGCGATGGCGCGCGTGCTCGCCGCGCCGCTGGCCGAACACGCGCTCGACTTCATGGCCGGCCGCCGGCTCGGCATCGAAGTCACCGACCTCAAATTGCGTTGGGTGCTGACCCTGTGCGAAGGGCGCCTGGTGGTGATCGACGACACCCCTGAGGCCAGCGTGCGCGGCAGCGCCACCGACCTGCTGCTGCTCGCCAGCCGCCTGGAGGATGCCGACACGCTGTTCTTCCAGCGCACGCTGGTGCTCACCGGTGACACGGAGCTCGGCCTCACCGCCCGCAACCTGCTCGATCGCCTGCCGTGGGAATCGGTGCCGCTAGGCCTGCGCATCGCGCTCAACCGCGGCGCCCGTCTTGCCCGTGCGGCGCGCGACGCGCACCACGCCTGACCCCCACAAGGATCGCCATGTCCCCGCGAACCACTGCCACCGCGCCCGCCTGGCGCGACGGACTGGAGCACGAGTACGCCGAGCTGATGCAGCGGCTGGAGCCACTGGTTCCCTGCCTGGAACTGCCGATGCACCTGCCGTGGGTCGACGCGATCAACGCGCTCAAGCGCGAGCGTGGCGCGGTGATCATGGCGCACAGTTACCAGTCGCCGGAGATCTTCCATGGCGTGGCCGACATCACCGGCGACTCGCTGGCGCTGGCGCAGGCGGCAGCCGGCTGCGAGTCGGACCTGATCGTGCTGTGCGGCGTCCACTTCATGGCCGAGAGCGCGAAGATCCTGGCGCCGCACAAGACCGTGCTGATTCCCGACCTGGAAGCGGGCTGCTCGCTCGCCGCCTCGATCACCGCCGAGGACGTGCGCGCCCTGCGCGCGCAGCATCCGGGCGTGCCGGTGGTCAGCTACGTCAACACCTCGGCCGCGGTGAAGGCCGAGTCCGACGCCTGCTGCACCTCGGCCAACGCGGTGCAGGTGGTCGAGGCGATGGGCAGCGAGCGGGTGATCTTCCTGCCTGACCGTTACCTGGGCAGCCACGTTGCCACGCAGACGGACGTCCAGTTGATCCTCTGGCACGGCCAGTGCGAGGTGCACGAGAAATTCACCGCGCAGGAAGCGCGCCATGCGCGCGAGCGCTTCGATGCCAAGCTGGTGGCGCATCCCGAATGCCCGCCCGAGGTGCTGGCCGAGGCCGATTTCGTCGGATCGACCAGCGCGATGGGCCGCTGGCTGGAGCGCGAAAAGCCCGAGCGCGTCGCGCTGATCACCGAATGCTCGATGGCCGACAACCTGCGCACGCGCTTCCCGGCAACGCAGTTCATCAAGCCCTGCAATCTTTGCCCACACATGCAGCGCATCACGCTGCCCAACATCCACGCGGCGCTTCGCGACATGAAGCACGCGGTCGAGGTGCCCAGCGACATGGCCGCACGTGCCCGCCGCGCGCTGGAACGCATGCTGGCCGTGGGCCGGCGCGAGACCGTGTGATGCGCGCCGACGCGCCGGTGCTGATCGTCGGTGCGGGTGTCGCGGGCCTTGCCACCGCGCTCGCCGCCGCACCACGGCCGGTGCGCCTGCTGTGCCGCACGCACGATGGCGTAGGCAGCGCCAGTGCACTGGCCCAGGGCGGCATCGCGGCGGCCATCGATCCGGCTGATCATCCCGCGGCGCATGCGCGCGACACCCTGGTCGCCGGCGCCCACCACAACGACGCGACCGCCGTGCGCTGGCTCACCGACGAGGCACCGCGCACCGTAGCCTGGCTCGTCGCGCAGGGCGTGGCGTTCGATCGTGAGGAAGACGGCGCCCTGCGGCTCGGTCGCGAAGGCGGCCATGGCGTGCCGCGCATCGTGCATGCCGGCGGCGACGCCACCGGCGCGGCGATGGTGCAGGCGCTGCGCGCGCAGGCGCAACGCGCGTCGCACATCCAGTGGCGGGGAGGCGTGGACGTCGAGGCCTTGCTGTGGCGGGACGGCCGCGTGGTCGGCCTGCGCACGCGCGACGAACGCGGTCGCGAGGAAATCCATGACGCCGCCCGCGTGGTGCTTGCCACCGGCGGTATCGGCAGCCTGTTCGCACGCACCAGCAACCCGCCTGGTGCCGATGGCGCGGGCCTCGCCCTCGGCCTGGCCGCCGGCGCCGCGGCGCGCGACCTGGAGTTCGTGCAGTTCCACCCGACCGCGCTCGACCTGCCGCACCGGCAGAGCCTGCCGCTGGTCACCGAAGCACTGCGTGGTGCCGGTGCGCGGTTGCGCGACGCCCGTGGCCATCCAGTGATGGACGGCGTGCATCCGCTGGGCGATCTCGCGCCGCGCGACGTAGTGGCCCGTCGTGTGTGGCAAGCGTGCCAGGAAGGCGGTGTCTGGCTCGATGCCACCACCGTCACCGATTGGCCGTATCGCTTTCCGACCGTGCTCGCCGCCTGCCTGGAACACGGCATCGATCCGCGCAAAGCACCGATCCCGGTGACGCCCGCCGCGCATTTCCATATGGGCGGGCTTTCCATCGACCTCGATGGCGACACTGCCGTGCCCGGCCTGCATGCGGTGGGAGAGGTGGCCTGCAACGGCGTGCACGGCGCCAACCGGCTCGCCAGCAACTCGCTGCTCGAAGGCGTGGCCTGCGGACGGCAACTGGGCGCGCGATTGGCGACCCTGCCATGGGCAGCGCGCGGGCAGGGCGCAATGCGCTGGATCGAGCGTGGGCCGTCGCTGGATTCCGGCACGCTGGCGATGTTGCGCCAACTCATGTGGTCCGCCGCCGGGCCACAGCGCGATGCCGCCACGTTGCGTGAGGCGCTGCGCCAGTGCGGTCTCTGGCACGGCTGGCAGACGCGTCTGGCCGAGGCGCTGTTGCTGGCGGCGCTGCGGCGGACGGAGAGCCTTGGCGCGCATTGCCGGCGGGATGCGCTGGCGGCATAGCGGTCCGGCAAGGCTTCCCCCTTCCGCCCTGCGGGCACCTTCCCCCGCAAGCGGGGGAAGGATCACAAACGCGGCATCGCGATACGCAGGAAGGATCAGTCGACCCCGCGGCATCTCGAACCTGAGCCTTCCCTCGTTCCACGGGGGAAGGTGCCCGAAGGGCGGACGGGGGCACTGCGCC
Organism: Frateuria sp. GZRR35; assembly: GCF_051900415.1. NCBI lineage: Bacteria > Pseudomonadati > Pseudomonadota > Gammaproteobacteria > Lysobacterales > Rhodanobacteraceae > Frateuria > Frateuria sp. GZRR35. Next base: position 90,706 of record NZ_JBHZGL010000006.1, on the reverse strand, counting down.
GTACACCGCACCCTCATGCGGCCAATCCGCACACCCCACACCCGCTTGACCCGAATCAAGGCCACCGCGCAGGCCGCTGACCAGACTGCCCGCACCTCCACTGAAGAACTCCCCATGACACGTCCTTCCTCGTTCGACCGCGACCAGCTGCTTGCCTGCGCCCGCGGCGAACTGTTCGGCCCCGGCAACGCGCGCCTGCCATCGCCGCCGATGCTCATGTTCGACCGCATCACGCACGTCGACGACCACGGTGGCGCCCATGGCAAGGGCGTGCTGCGCGCGGAGCTCGACATCCATCCGCAGCTGTGGTTCTTCGGCTGCCACTTCGCCGGCGATCCGGTGATGCCCGGCTGCCTCGGCCTCGATGCGATGTGGCAGCTCTCCGGCTTCTTCCTGCCGTGGCTGGGCGAACCCGGGCGCGGGCGTGCGCTGGGCGTGGGGCAGGTGAAATTCACCGGCCAGGTGCTGCCGAGCGCGAAGCTCGTGCGCTACGAGATCGATGTCCGCCGCGTGATGCGCGGCAAGCTCAACCTGGTGGTGAGCGACGGCAAGACCTTCGTCGACGACCGCCTGATCTACGTGGCCACCGACATGCGCGTGGGCCTGTTCCAGTCGACGGAGAACTTCTGATGCGCCGTGTCGTGGTCACCGGCATGGGCATCGTCTCCTGCCTGGGCAATGTGGCGGACACCGTCGCGCGCGCCCTGCGCGACATGAAGAGCGGCATCCGCGCGATGCCCGACTACGCCACCCGCGGCCTGCGCAGCCAGGTCGCCGGCGTGCCGCACATCGACCTGGAGGCGGCGATCGACCGCAAGCTGCGCCGCTTCATGGGCGACGCGGCGGCCTACGCCTACGTCTCGATGCGCTCGGCCATCGCCGACGCGGGCCTGACGCAAGAGCAGGTCAGCCACCCCCGCACCGGCGTGGTCGCCGGCTCGGGTGGCGGCTCCGCGCACTGGCAGATCGAAACCGCGGACCTGCTGCGCGAGAAGGGTGTGCGCCGGGTCGGCCCGTACATGGTGCCGCGCACGATGTGTTCGACCGTCTCCGCCACGCTGGCCACCGCGTTCGGCATCCTGGGCCTGAGCTATTCGCTCGCCGCCGCGTGCGCCACGTCCGCGCACTGCATCGGCACGGCGGCCGACCTGATCCGCCACGGCGCGCAGGACGTGGTGTTCGCCGGCGGTGGCGAGGAGGAACACTGGGGCATGACCGCGCAGTTCGACGCGATGGGCGCGCTCTCCAGCCGCTGCAACGACATGCCGACCGCCGCCTCGCGTCCCTATGACGCCGTCCGCGACGGCTTCGTCATCGCCGGGGGCGGCGGCATGCTGGTACTGGAGGACTACGAGCACGCCCGCGCGCGCGGCGCGCACATCCACGCCGAGCTGGTCGGCTACGGCGTGACCTCCGACGGGGCCGACATGGTCGCGCCGAGCGGGGAGGGCGCGGTGCGCTGCATGCAGATGGCCCTGGCCAGCGTCGAGCGTCCGGTCGACTACCTCAACACCCACGGCACCGCCACGCCGCTGGGCGACATCATCGAGCTCAACGCCGTGCGCGAGGTGTTCGGCGATGCCATGCCGCCGCTGTCCTCGACCAAGGCGCTGACCGGCCACTCGCTCGGTGCGGCCAGCGTGCACGAGGCGATCTACAGCCTGCTGATGATGCGCGGCGGCTTCGTGGCCGGCTCGGCGAATATCGACTCGCTCGATGAGCGCGCCGAAGGCTTTCCGATCCTGCGCGACACCCGCCCGGCGCGGTTGGCGACGGTGATGTCGAACAGCTTCGGGTTTGGTGGTACCAACGCGAGCCTGGTGTTTGCCAGGGTGTAGCTCCGGCAAGGCTTCCCCCATCCGCCCTTCGGGCACCTTCCCCCGCGCGCGGGGGAAGGAACAGCCTTGCGCGATGTGCCCGTGGAGCCTTTCGCTGCAACGTGGGAAGAACCGCTTCGCGCGATGCATCCCACTGAGCCTTCCCCCGCTACGCGGGGGAAGGTGCCGGCAGGCGGATGGGCGCATCCGGAGCGGGCGCTACCCGGCCACTTACATCCCCGGTTCTCCATGCCAGTACCCGTTGCGTACCCCGATCCGCGGCGGCGCTTGCGGGGAACGCCGTGCCAGGTGGAAGTGCGCCACCACCTCGGCCATCCCCTCGGCCTGGGGATAGAGCCGCAGCACGTCCACGCCCAGTTCGCGCAGCATCGGCAGCTCCGGTCCCAGGTCGGTGATCTCCTCGCCCTGGATCTGGATGCCGTTGATGCGCAGGAACGGTTTGCCTTCGCGGGTCGCCAGCGGCAGCCCGTCGGGGTAGTCGATGCAGCGGAAGCCGCACTGGTCCTTGGGTACGTCCAGCGCGCGGGCGGTGAAGCAGCGGGCGGAAAAGGAGAGCGGCAGGCGGCCGAAGGCGATCACCTCCAGCTCCGGCATCGCCTCGCCTTCGGCGAGCATCGCCTCGCGCAGTTCCCTGATCAGTGTGTGGCCCTGCTCGACGCCCGGCACCCAGCGGCGCAGGCCATCATCGATCAGCAGCTTCAGCGCGCGGTGGTTGTAGACGTTGAGCGTGGGTCCGGCGACGAAGGGCACGCCGCGTTCGCGGCACAGCTGCACGGCGGAGAGGTCGTTGGCCTCGATCCAACCGTTGCCTTCGGCGACCAGGCGCTTGACGACGCCCAGCTCCGACTCGGCCTCGATCAGCGCGAGCGAGGAGAGCACGACCTGCTTGCCGCTCCGGGCCAGTTCGGCGGCCAGCTCGATCCAGTCGCGGGTGGACAGCTCGCGGCGCTTGCTGCACACCGTCTCGCCCAGGTAGATGACGTCGACCGGCCACTGCACCGCCTCGCGATAGAAGGCCAGTGTGCGCTCGCGCGGCCAGAAGTACTGCAGTGGTCCGAGGCTGAGTTTCATGCGCGGTTCCTGCCTCAGTGCCAGCGGCGGTGGTAGGGGCCGAGGGTGGTCTGGTGGCCTTCGGCGTGCCGGGTCAGCGCCGATTGCCACGCGGGCTGCGTCGTCCAGGTGTCGGGCGCGGCGCGGTAGCGCTCCAACGCATCGCGCCAGGTACGGGTGACGGCGGTGACATAGGCCACGCCGCGCTGGCGGCCTTCGATCTTCAACGCGGCGACACCGGCCTTCGCCAGGCGCGGAAGCAGCTCGAGCGTGTTGAGGCTGGTCGGTTCTTCCAGTGCGTGGAACGTTTCGCCGCGCACGTCGAAGCGGCCTTTGCAGACGGTCGGGTACCCGGCCGGTTCGGACGGCTCGAACCTGTCGATCAGCACGTCGTTGAGGCGCACGCTGCGTCGGCCGTCGTCGTGTTCGTCCCAGCGCACGTACTTCGCCGGCGAGCACACGCCGTGGCGATTCGGCGAGGCGCCGGTGACGTAGCTGGAGAGCTGGCAGCGTCCCTCGACCATGATGCACAGGCTGCCGAAGGCGAATACCTCCAGCGGCACCGGGCTGGTCTCGCACAGTCGCTCGACCTGCTGGATCGAGAGCACGCGCGGCAGCACCGCGCGGCTGATGCCGAAGCGCTCGTGCATGTAGCGCAGTGCCGGCGCGGTGGTCGCCGAGCCCTGCACGGAAAGGTGCCGCGCCATCGCCGGGTGCGTGCGCGAAGCGTAGTCCAGCACCGCCAGTTCGGCCGCGATGATCGCGTCGCAGCCGAGTGCCGCGGCCTTGTCCACCGCCGCATGCCACTGCCCGAGGCGCGCGCTGTCCGGGTAGGTATTGAGCGCCAGGTAAACCTTGCGGCCATGCGCGTGGGCGTGGGCGATGCCCTGATGCAGCTCGGCATCGGAGAAGTTGAGGCCGGGGAAGGCGCGCGCGTTGGTTTGGTCGCGCAGGCCCACGTAGACCGCGTCGGCACCCGCCGCGATCGCCGCCTGCAGGGCCGGCAGGTTGCCGGCGGGACAGACCAGTTGCATGCGCACCTCGGTAACAGTGGAAGTGCGCGCATCGTGGTCGCCGCAAGCGGGCTCGGCGTTGACGTGGATCAGTTTGTCGCGGATCAATGCGCAGCCGACAGCGCTGGCTACCATTTCAGCCAACGCGGCACATCCGCCGCTTGCAGGAGCCCAGGCCCATGTCCCCGATGAAGCTGTCCGTCGTGCTGCTCGCCGTCCTCGCGGTGGCGCCGGGCGCCACCCGCGCCCAGCACGACCACGCCGCGCACGCGCACGTCACCCAGCCGGTGCCTCCGCCCGCCCAGCGCTGGGCGGCGGACGCCGCGCTGCGCGATGGCATGGGCCGTATCCACACTGCGCTGGAGGAGCTGCGTCACTACGAAATGGGTCACATGGACGCGACCATGGCGCTCGATCGCGTCGGCCTGATCGAACAGGCGGCCGCCGACATCTTCGCCAAGTGCAAGCTCGCGCCGGAGCAGGACGCCGTGCTGCACGGGATGCTGGTGCCCTTGCTCGGCGCCGCGCAGAAGCTCAAGGCCGATCCGCAGGACATGGCGCAGGTGCAGGCCATGCGCGACGCGGTGACGGACTATCCGCGGTATTTCGATGATCCGGACTGGACCGCGCCGGTAGTCCACACGCACTGACGCATCGTTCGTCGAGCAACGCTAGAAGCGCCCCACTGATCCTTCCCCCGTTTACGGGGGAAGGTGCCTAAAGGGCGGATGGGGGAAGCCAGCCGCGTGCTCCGTCCACCCCCATCCGCCTGTCGGCACCTTCCCCCGTAAACGGGGGAAGGCTCACTTGGTGGATCTCCAAGTGAGTCCCCGCACCCGCTAAACGCCCACGCCCGATCCTTCCCCCGCCTGCGGGGGAAGGTGCCCGAAGGGCGGATGGGGGAAGCCTTGCGGCCAACCTCCATTCCAAGCGGAGCGCGAAGACAGCCAGCCGCGCGCTCCGTCCACCCCCATCCGCCTGTCGGCACCTTCCCCGTGAACGGGGAAGGATCACTCGGTGGGTCGCCAGGTGAGTCCGCACGCCCGCTAAAGGCCCACGCCCGATCCTTCCCCCGCCTGTGGGGGAAGGTGCCCGAAGGGCGGATGGGGGAAGCCTTGCGGGAAACTCCCGCCGTCATACCGCGCCGGTAGCCGGACTCAGCTCTCGCAACGATGGACAGGTCGTACGGTCGGCCTGTTCGCCAAACTGCTCCACAGGGCTTCTACGCGTGCTTCCACCGCCGCATCCGGCGCGATCGGCATGCCCCAGGCGCGACTCGTTTCGCCCGGCCACTTGTTGGTCGCGTCGATGCCCAGCTTGGAGCCCATGCCGGCGACCGGGCTGGCGAAGTCCAGGTAGTCGATCGGCGTGTTCTCCACCAGCATCGTGTCGCGCGCCGGATCCACCCGCGTGGCGATGGCCCAGATCACCTGCGACCAGTCGCGCACGTCGACGTCAGCATCCACCACGATCACGAACTTGGTGTAGGTGAACTGGCGAAGGTAGGACCACACGCCCATCATCACGCGCCGTGCGTGGCCGGCGTACTGCTTGCGGATGGCGACCACGGCGACGCGGTAGGAGCAGGCTTCCGGCGGCAGGTGGAAGTCGACGATCTCGGGGAACACCTTCTGCAGGATCGGCACGAACACTTCGTTCAGTGCCATCGCCAGCACCGAGGGCTCGTCGAACGGTGCGCGGCCCATGTAGCTGCCGTGGTAGATCGCGCCCTGGCGCAGGCGCATGCGCTCGATGGTGAGCACCGGGAAACGGTCCTGCGCGTTGTAGTAGCCGGTGTGGTCGCCGAACGGTCCCTCCAGCGCGCTGTCGTCCGGATGGATGAAACCCTCGAGCAGGATCTCGGCGCCGGCGGGCGCGTCCAGGCCGGTCAGTTCGCTGCGCCACAGACGCGTGCGTTCGGCGCGCAGCAGGCCGGCGAATTCGTATTCGGAGAGCGTGTCCGGCACCGGCGCCACGGCGGCCAGCAGGGTGGCGGGGTCGGCGCCGATGGCGACCAGCACGGGGAAGGGTTCGCGCGGGCGGTCGAGGCGCCAGTCGGCGTAGTCAAGCGCGCCGCCGCGATGCGGCAGCCAGCGCATGATGATCCGGTTGCGGCCGATCACTTGCTGGCGGTAGATCGCCACGTTCTGGCGGCGCTTGGCGGTGCCGCGGGTGACCACCAGGCCGAGCGTGACCAGGCGCCCCGCGTCGCCCGGCCAGCAGTGCTGGATCGGCAGGCGGGCGAGGTCGATGTCGTCGCCCTCGACCGTTTCATGCAGGAAGGCCGCCTCGTCGACATGGCGCGGCGCAACGTGCGCCAGTTGCGCCAACTCCGGCCAGGTTGCGAGTGCCTGGCGCAGGTTGGCCGGCCAGCGCGGCTCCTTGATCGAGGCGAGCAACTGGCCCAGTTCGCGCAGGCTGGCGATCGGCCTCCCGGCGAGCGCCAGTTCGATGCGCCGGCGGTGGCCGAACAGGTTGCCCAGGAAGGCGTGGTCGGAGCCGACCGGGTGTTCCATCAGCAGCGCCGGGCCGCCTTCGCGCAGGGCGCGATGGCACAGGGCGGTGGTTTCCAGGTGCGGGTCGACCGGCGCCTGCAGACGGGCGAGCTGCTGCTGGCGTTCGAGCTGGGCGAGGAAGGAGCGCAGGTCGTGGTGGCTCATGGAGGGATAGTCGCGTGGAGGTCGGGCTAGGCTCCCAAGCTGCCTTGCGCGTTGCCTTGACGCGGGTCAGACGGGGCGTGCAGCACAAGCGCCTCATCCACCTGTCGGCGGCTCACACCTGATCCTTCCCCTGCGCGCGGGGGAAGGATCACTTGGGGAGTTGCCGGGTGGTTCGGACGATCGCAAGACGCACGCACTGGTCCTTCCCCCGCGCGCGGGGGAAGGTGCCCGAAGGGCGGGTGGGGGAAGGCTTGCCTCAGCCTGCCAAAGGGAAAGCAGGCGGCGTCCACGTGCCCGTCGCTATGCAGCGCTCCAGCACGGCTCGCGCCGGCGCGATGTCTACACCGCGTGCCGCCAGCCAGGCCGGGTCGAACAGGGTTTCGGCGTAGCGTTCGCCGGGGTCGCACAGCAGGCTGACGATGCTGCCGCGCTCGCCCCGTGCACGCATCGTCGCCGCCAGTTGCAGGCAGGCGACCAGGTTGGTGCCCGACGAACCGCCGTAGCGCCGCCCGAGCAGGTCTTCCAGCATCCACGCTGCGGCGATCGAGACGGGGTCGGGGACTTCGATCACGTGGTCGACCACTTCGAACAGAAAGCCCGACTCCACCCGCGGGCGCCCGATACCCTCGATCACCGTCGGCCGTTTGGCCACGGCCCGGCGATCACGCGTGCGCCAGCCCTGCACGAAACCGCTGCCGGAAGGCTCGGCGACGCACAGCCGTGTGTCCAGGCGGCGGTAGCGCAGGTAGCGGCCGATGGTGGCGGAGGTCCCTCCCGTGCCGGCGCCGCAGACGATCCATGCCGGCGTCGGCTGCGACTCGCGCGCCATCTGCTGGATGATCGATTCGGCGATGTTGTTGTTGCCGCGCCAGTCGGTGGCGCGCTCGGCCAGGCCGAACTGATCCAGGTGACAGGCGCCGCGGGAGGCGTGTCCGGCGGCGCGGGCGTGCACTTGCGCGGGGTCTTCGACCAGGTCGCAGCGGCCGCCGAGTGCCTGCACGTCGCGGATCTTGCGCGGCGCGGTACAGGCGGGCATCACCGCGGTGAAGGACAGGCCGAGCATCCGCGCGAACCATGCTTCGGAAATCGCGGTACTGCCGGAGGATGCGTCGACGACGTGCTGGCCTTCATGCAGCCGGCCGTTGCACAGCGCATAGAGATAAAGCGAGCGGGCCAGGCGGTGTTTCAAGCTGCCGCTGGGATGGGCCGCCTCGTCCTTGAAATAGAAGTCGATGCCGGGGAAGCCGGGCAGCGCGAGCTTGAGCAGGTGCGTGTCGGCCGAGCGCGCCGCTTCCTGCGCGAGTGCGGCGAGGGCGTCGTGTACCCAGGTGCGGTCGTGGCCGGTGCGGTGCGGTTGAAGGGGAATGGGACGGTCCATGGCGGTGTCAGCGATGCGTGGCGGCAAGCGCGCGCAGGCGCCGGGCCAGGTGGTCGAAGTAGCGGTCGATGTAGCTGATGCCGTTTTCGTGGTCGATCAGGTACGGGTTCATCAGCGTGTGGCGCAGGATCAGCAGGTGGTCTTCGCCGCCGTCGAACGTGTGCGGGTCCAGGCCCAGCGCGTCCAGGATGCGCCGCGTCTGCGCCTGGCCGAGCACGTCCGGACGCAGGCTGGTGACCGAGCCGAAGAACTCCTTCACCTGCAGCGGCTGGTGCACGTCGCATCGCAGCTCGTCGTGCAGCGCCCGCACGAAGGCATTGGCGGTCGCCGCGTCGCGGTTGCCGTGCAGGTTGATCGCCAGGCAAACCAGGTTGCTGTCCGGCGCGAAGGGCACCAGCACGTGCACGCGCCCGGCCAGCTCGTCCGCGCATTGCCGTGCCCGGGCGTGAAAGGCCTCGGCCGCCTGCAGGGTGGCGCGCGGCAGGCGGCCGAAGTGGGCGTGGTCCAGCGGCAGCACCTTGTGCGTGAAGTAGACCGCGGCCGCGGCGGCGCCCGGCTTGGAGCCTTCGGGGATGTACTGGCCGAGGCTGCGGTAGCGGGCGAGGTAGTCGGCCGGCGTGGCGCCGTGGAAGACGTAGTCGGCGCGCTCGGCCAGCAACGCCATGGCGCGGTGGTCGCGGCAGACGAAGGCGCCCGACCCGTAAGGCAGGTAGCCGAGCTTGTGCGGATCGACGGTCACCGAATCGGTGTCGCCCAGCGCGGCGAACGCGGCGTGTACGTCGGGCGTCGGGAAATGCGCGTAGTCGGCGGCCACTTCCTCGCGTGGACGCAGGCTGCCGTCCTCGTGGCGGAACACGGTGGCTAGGTAACCGCCCCAGGCGGCATCGACGTGCACGGCAAAATCCAGCCCCTGGGGGCGGCTGGCCTCGCGTGCCTTCAATACCTCGTGCACCGGATCGATCGTGCCGTACTCGGTGCCACCCAACACGGCCACGCACAGCAGCACCGGCTCGCGCGCCCGGGCGAGGCGCTGCAGTCGCTCGGCCAGAGCGTCGGCATCCAGGCGCATGTCGCGGGTGGGCAGCAGTTCGAGGTTCTCGCGGCCCAGCCCCAGCAGCTTGACACCCTTGCTCCAGGAGTAGTGCGCGGTGATCGGCGCCAGCACGCGTGGCACGCGCAATTGCGGATGCGCGGCGAAGAAGCCGGCCAGGCCACGCTGCTCGATGCGCTCGGCTTCCACCCAGGCGCGCCATTGCGCGCGCACCGGCGGCGCGAGCGCGGCCAGCCAGCGTTGCCACTGTTCCAGCAGCGCGATCGACGCGGCCGGGGAAAGGTTGAAGGCGCTCCAGTCGTCCTCGGGCAAGGCGAGATCGGGCACCTGCGCGGCGCGCAATGCGACGGGGAAGGCCTTCAATGCCAGCGCCAGGCGCAGCGCCTGGTAGTTGGCGACGGTGCCGCCGGAAGTGAGGTGGCCAAAAGCGCAGTCCGGTCGCGCGGGGTCGTGCGGGTAGCCGAGCATGCGCGCCAGTTGCAGGCCGGCCTGCACCTCCAGGTCGACGGTGACCGGCGCGGCATCCTCGCTGACGTTGTTGGGGTTGTAGGGCAGCGTGAGCATCTGCGCGGCCAGCCCCGGCAGCAGCAGGTCCGAAGCCATGTGGCCGATGTAGCGGGGGCTGTGGAACGGCACCGACTTCTTCAGCGCCGCCGAGAGCTGGTGCAGCTCGCGGCGCATGCGCGACTCGAACGCGAGGTAATCGGGATGGCGCGCGGCCGAGGTGGCGATCGCCGGCGGGTCCTCCGGGTGGAAGTTGCGCCGCCAGTAGACGTGGTCGCGCAGGAACTCGACCAGCAGCTTTTCCAGCAGCGTGTCGTTCTCGCCGTAGGGGCCAAGGAAGCAGGCATCGAGCGTGTGGTCGCGCAGCGATTCAGGCGGCAGGTCGAAGGCGGCGCTCATGCGAGCCACCCGTGCAGCCAGCCCATGGGGTGGTGCATGCGTGCGATCCCCAGGATGAAGACATATACCGCCACCGCGGCGGCCAGGAAGATTCGCCGCGCCCCGGCCGTACGCGCTCGCTTGAGCGCGAGGCTGCCGAGCACGACGTAAGCCACCACCAGCACCAGCTTCACCGTCAGCCAGCCGTTGGCGAAGTACGCGCCGGGCAGGATGGTGAGCAGCATCAGCGCGGCGGTGAGCAGCGTGGTATCGATGGTGTAGCTGAGATAGCGCAGCGGCGCCCACTGTGCGGCGCCGGCGTGGCCGACCTGCACCAGCACGCCCCGCAGCGCGAACAGCGCACCGCTGAGCAGGACGCAGGCGATGTGCACGGCCTTGATCTGTGGATAGAACTCGAACATGGCAGTCACGTGGTGGTGTAGGAGCACAGCCGGTGAGCGACCACGGAGCCGGTCGCGCGCGGGTGTGTTCCTGCAGGAGAGAATCAGGGCGCGCCTCGCGGCGCGCCCTGATGTCGGTCAAGCGTTCTCACTCACCGCCTGTGGCAGGGGTACCGCTGCAGGCTCGCGTTTGCCGCGCAGCCACAACGAGGCGACGAACACGCCCAGCAGCAGCGCACCCACAGCGAACAGGGTGTCGCCCGGCACGCGCATCCACACCAGCAGGTGGATCAGTGGACGGTCCATGAAGTGCTCGGAACGGGCGAACCAGTAGCCGTTGTCGAGCACCGCGGAGAGCTGCAGGATGCCCAGCGGCAGCAGGGTCAGCGCGGCCATCATGGTCAGGCCGATGTTGAGCGACCAGAACGCGCCCTTCAGCCAGCCTTCGCGCCATTGCGCCTGCGGCTTGATGCCGCGCAGGCAGAACAGCATCAGGCCCAGACCGAGCATGCCGTACACGCCCATCAGCGCGGTGTGGCCGTGCGTGGCCGTCAGGTTCAGGCCCTGCATGTAGTACAGCGCGATCGGGGTGTTGACCAGGAAGCCGAACAGGCCGGCACCGATCAGGTTCCAGAAGCTCACTGCCACGAAGAAAGTGATCGGCCAGCGGTAGCGGGCCATCCAGTCGGCCGCGTGCTGCTTCTTCCAGTTGTCGTACGCCTCCAGGCCGATCAGCGCCAGGGGCACCACTTCCAGCGCCGAGAAGCTCGCGCCCAGGGCGATGACCGCGGTGGTGGTGCCGGTGAAGTACAGGTGGTGCAGCGTGCCAAGCACGCCGCCGGCCATGAACACGATGGTGGCGAACAGCACGTTGACCGAGGCGCTGTGCGCGCGCAGCAGGCCCAGCCGGACGAACAGGTAGCTGATCACGGCGGTGGCGAACACTTCGAAGAAGCCTTCCACCCACAGGTGCACCACCCACCAGCGCCAGTACTCGACCATCGCGATGTGGGTGTGCTCGCCCCACATCAGGCCGGCGCCGTAGAGCAGGCCGATCGCGACGGTGGAAAGGAACAACAGGCCCACGATGTTGGAGGTCTCGTCGCGGCGCTTGATCGCCGGCCATAGCGCACGGCCGACCAGGAACAGCCAGAGCATCAAGCCGATGAACAGGAAGATTTGCCAGAAGCGGCCCAGGTCGGTGTATTCCCAACCCTGGTGGCCAAACCAGAAGTTGTACTTCAGGCCCATCTTGTCCATCACCGCGAACCACTGGCCGGCGAACGAACCAACCACGATCAGGATCAGGCACACCCACAGGAAGTTGACGCCCAGGCGCTGGAACTTCGGCTCATGGCCGCCGATCAGCGGCGCGATGTATAGGCCCGTGGCCAACCACGCAGTGGCGATCCACAGCACGGCCAGCTCCGTGTGCCAGGTGCGCGTCAGCGCATAGGGCAGGATGTTGGCCAGTGCGAAACCGTACGCCTGCTGGCCCTCGACCTGGTAGTGCGCGGTGGTGGCGCCTAGCAGGATCTGGGTCAGGAACAGGCCCATCACCGTCCAGAAGTACTTGGCGGTGGCCTTCATCGAGGGCGTGGGCTTGAAGTCGGCCAGCGGATCGCGTGCCGGCGGCACGGCGGGCTGTTCCTTGTGGCTCTGCACCGCGTGGTACCAGCCGAGCAGGCCGACCCCGAGGATCACGAACAGCACGCTGAAGATCGACCACATGAAGTTGCTGCCGCTGGGCCGGTTGCCCACCAGCGGATCGAACGGCCAGTTCTGCGTGTAGCTGACGCTGTGCCCGGGGCGCTCGGCCGCGGCGGCCCAGCTTGTCCAAAAGAAGAAGGCGGTGACGACGCGGCGGTGTTCCATCTCGGCGATGGTGTTCTCGCGCATCGCATACCCCTCGCGCAGCTTGTGCGTGGCCGGGTCGTTGCTGAACAGGCTGTCGTAGTGCAGCGCGACCGCTTCCATCGCGTGAGCGCGCAGCGGCGTGACGGTGATCGTGCCGTTGGCCGCGTTGTAGGTGTTGGTGCGTTCTTCGGACTGCACGCGCGCCTTCAGCGCGGCCTGGCGGCCGGCATCGAGCGAGGCGAACGAGGCGGCGCCTTCGTCGCGCGCAAGCAGCTCCAGCATCGTGGTCGCCTCACGATGCAACCAGTCGGCGCTCCAGTCCGGCGCCACCAGCGCACCGTGGCCCCAGATGGAACCCAGCTGCTGGCCACCGATGCTCTGCCACACCTGCCGCCCCTGCTCGATGTCGGCACGCGTATAGAGCGTATGGCCGTCCGTGGTGACCACGGCCGAAGGCAGCGGTGGCGCCTGCTGATGGACTTCCTTGCCGACCCATAACAGGACGGCGAACGAGGCCAGCAGCAAAGCCGCCAGCCCCAGCCAGAGTTTTCGGGTGGTACTCATTTACGCGTCTCCCTTGAGGACGCGCGCATGGTCGGGGGCGGGGCAGGGGGCGCTCTTGATTCAAGTCATGCGCGGAGCGGGCGGGAGCGTGGGCGATTTGTCGCAGGGCCTTACCGTGGCCGGCACGCTCAGCCGAACTGCACGCTCAGCATCGAGATCGAGCCGCCGTCCATACCCTCGACAGGGAAAGACACCGGCTCACCCGGAGCGCTGGCACCCAGCACGTACAGCAGCGGCAGGAAGTGGTCCGGCGTCGGCACCGACAGCTCGGCATCGCGGCCGAGCGATTCATAGTCCAGCAGCGGCTGGTGCTCGCCCCGCTGCATCAGCTCGCGCGCCAGCGCCTCGAAGCGCAGTGCCCAGTCGAAGGGTTCGACCGGGTGCCGCCCCCAGGCATAGGCGTGCAGGTTGTGCACCACGTCGCCGCTACCAACCAGCAAGATGCCTTCGTCGCGTAGCGGCCGCAGCAGCTGGCCCAGGCCATAGTGGAACGCCGGCGGCTGCGACTCGTCGATGGACAGCTGCACCACCGGTATGTCGGCCGCGGGGAATACATGCCGCAATACCGACCAGCTGCCGTGATCCAGGCCCCACGAAAGATCGGCGCGTACCTCCAGCGGCTGCAGCAGTTCGGCCACCCGGCGCGCCAGGTCGGGGTCGCCCGGCGCCGGGTACTGCACCTCGAAAAGCTCGCGCGGAAAGCCGCCAAAATCGTGGATCGTGCGCGGTGCGGCCATCGCGGTCACCGCGGTTTCGGGCACGTACCAGTGCGCCGATACCGACAACACCCCGCGCGGCCGCGGCAGCCGCTGGCCGAGCGCCGCCCAGGCTTGCGTCCAGGGGTTGTCGTGCAGCGCATTCATCGGATTGCCGTGTCCGAGGAAGAGGGTAGGCAGGCGGGTCATGGCATGGCTCCAGGAATCGAAGGGAACGTCACAAAGGCCTTGGTGCACAGCTACATAGTGGTGACATCCACGGCGTTAACCTGCCGCGATCAGCGCGGCTTCCTGTCGACGCCGATGCCGCTGCGAGGCGCTACCGGACCAGCCGAGGTGGCACGCCATCCTGCGAGGGGTTCTCCCCATGAAGACATTCAAGGTCGGCTACATCGTCGGCAGTCTTGCCAAGGGCTCCATCAACCGCCTCCTGGCCAAGGCGCTCGCCCGCCTCGCAGCGCCGGGAATGGAACTGGTGGAAATCCCGATCAAGGACCTGCCGCTGTACAGCTACGACTACGACGCCGACTACCCGCAGGTGGCGCGCGATTTCAAGCAGGCGATCGCCGACGTGGACGCGGTGCTGTTCGTCACGCCCGAATACAACCGCTCGATTCCCGGTGCGCTGAAAAACGCCATCGACTGGGCGAGCCGGCCCTGGGGCAAGAACTCCTTCGCGCGCAAGCCCTCGGGCGTCATCGGTACCTCGCCAGGCGCGATCGGCACCGCCGTGGCCCAGCAGCAGCTGCGCGGCGTGTTGTGCTTCTGCAACTCGCCACTGATGAACACGCTGGAGGCCTACATCCATTTCAAGCCGGGCCTGATTACCGAGGATGGAGACGTCACCGACGCATCCACGGCCGACTTCCTCCGCAACTACCTGAAGGAACTGCACGTCTTCATCGAACGCGTGCTCACCGTGCTGCCCAGGGAAGGCTAGCCCGCAGCGCGGGATGGCGGGCGGGACGGCAACAGCCAAGGAGGGCGGCGAATGTCGACGCCATCAACCGCTGTGCATCTCTGCATCCAATTTTACATAATAGACATTATGCGCAATTGCAGATATGGCTTGCTCGCATCGTTCACGGGGCTCATGGCGCCCTGCAATCCCTTGCGCGGCAAGGATTGCGGCATGGACCGTAAGCGCCTGAACTGGCACTACGATGACGACAAGCAAGAATTTTTCACCCCTCGCGGCCGACGCATCTCTCTCCACGAGATCGCCGGCATGCTCCACGCCAAGGCCGAGTGTCACATCGACCTTGAAGGACCCTGGAGCGGCTGGCGGATACGGTGCGGCGCTGATCCCTCCGCGTAGCACGATCCGAGAGCCCGCCTGAAACCGCACAACCTGGCCGCGTTCTTGCGGTGGCGAGCCAGCCTGTCGCCGACTCAATAGCCGATACCGGTTATCGGCGCAGGCCAGGGCTCAAGCATAAGCAAGCTGCCGCGGACCTCCACTGAAAGCAGATTTCGCGCTCGATGCGACAGCGATACAGGGGCACGTTGCCAACACCCTTTACGCCCTGGCGCTGTCGATATCCATCTTGGGGCCGCCGTCCAGCATAACGGTGCCTAGTGCGACGCTAGGCTGCGCGTCGCAGGCCCTCCCGTCGCTTTCCCTGAAGCGCCTGCAGCAATGGGCGCGACTTCCGAAGGGTCGAACGGCCATCGTTTGACGGGCAAGGCGACGTGGAAGTGCGCTGCAGCGTCGGTGAGGTTCATAGGCTCAAGCCGATCAATGGCGCGCTGCACGATCTTTCCACGCGATCCTTCGCGGCCGAGGGTCGCGGCGTAGCGAATGGCAGCGTGGCCGCCGATACGGTTGGAAAGGAAATCCTCTTCTTCGAACGCCGAAAATGGCGCGTAGAACACCTGCATGACCTCCATCATCCACGCACCGAAGACGGACGCACCCGGCACGTAACAGCCGGGATTGCTCGCCGTGGATATCACGTGCTTAAGATCCACCCAGCCGCCCTTTCTCGTGTACACGTAACGCGTGTGCTCGTTCATGCCGCGGCCGGCCAGTGTTTTCCACCAGTCCCGTTTGGCTGCATGGGCAATGGCCGCATCGACGATGGCGGCGATCTGGCCTGGGTCTGCGTATTGCTCCAGGTTTTCCCGGTCGTGCCAGGACGGTTTGCCCGAACCTGCCACAGGGTCAAGGGCATCGTAGGGTTCGATCCTGGGCGCGTCCCCCAGTACGAGACGGATACGAAATGCGTTCGACGCACCCTCTCGCACCGGCAAGGCGTACTCGCCAAGCGGGCGTCCGTGCAGATGCTTGAGGTAGCTGACCGTGAAGATGTGCTGCCCCGGAGAAAGAAAAAGGGTCGCCTCCTCCTTGCGGCCCAGAATCGCGACAGGGTGTCGGTCGACCAGCAGGACGGTATGGACGAAGGCGCCAACACTGCCCTTGTCACGAACGATCGTCACCGGGATACGTCGCTCGCCCTCTTTCTGGTCCCACTCGTGGGACAGGACGTTCGCCTCCTGGACCGGCCGTGCGGCCGACGGTTTCACCGCGCGCGAGGAAGACGCGCAACCGGCAAGAAAAGCACATGCCAATAAGCCAATGCCGAGGACCGTATGTCGCGCCCTGCCCTTCGTATTCGTCATTTGTCTTCTTCTCCGCGGAAATCGTTGATCTGTATAAGCAGTTCGCCGCTCAACCGGACACCAGTCATCGCTAGCGCATGCCAGACCAGCCAACGTATCGTTCTTCGCCAGAACCGCTGCATCGTCATGCATCAGTTCCAGGTGCCGGTGGGCGACGCGGGGCAGAGCAAGGCCTGCGCGTCTGGCCGTGCAAGCGCGTGGCGGAGAAACCTGGGGCCGCATACATAGCCTTCCGGCGTGCATTGCCCAGGCGGCAGCTCCACGCAATCGTTCGCCTCGACAAATGTGCCGAGCGCGCCGGCCACGTCCTGCGCGGCGAACTTGAAGCGGCCACCCACGAGGACAAACACCGTGTCTTGGCCCTGAGCGGCCAGGATGTCGCGCGTGGCGTCTGCCACATCACCGTGTAGCCGTAGGCCGACAATGTCGGCAAGCGCCCCGGATTGCAGGACACCCAGCTGGCCCTGCATGCCGATGGCAGCCGCGGGATGGACGGTCATCATGTCGAGCAGCGTCTGGTCGCTCAGCCCGGGGCCGGCAGGCGTGACCGTACGGGCGTAACGGGCTTCGGCGAGCAGGGTCGGCGATCCACTCGGCAGCCAGTCGGTGCCGAGGCTCACGGACACGCCGTTGCGCATGAGTACGTCCACCGACGCCGTCGTGCCGTACAGCTCGATGTTGCTCCGCGGCGACCACAGCATCGATACGTGCAACGCCGCCATACGGGCAGCCATCGCATCGTCGACGCCGATCGCGTGAACCAGCGTCAGCGGCTCGGTCTGCGCATACGCCGCACGATTGTCCAGCAAGCAATCCAGCTCGGCCCTCGCTGCCGCATCCACACCTTCGCCAGCATGTACCAAGGTCGGTCGATCGCCCTTGACGAGACGCCGGCTCCTGCAGTCCACCGGTGCCCCGAGAGCTGATCTGCCGAACGGAAAGGTGATGTTTCTTACCTTAGGAAACCAGCCGGCATCGGGATTGCGCGTCAGCCCTTTGGCTTGTCCGCGTCCGGCCAGGGTAGTCGTGCCGGAGAGCAAATGGCGTAACTCGACCAGCCCGATGGGCTGCCGCCTGCCCGTCCTTCGAACCTTCTGGCCTGGCCAAAGACGGGGATCACGCTGCCAGTCACGATGGGAGGCCAGCGGATGCGCTGGCGAGGGCAGTGGATGTCCTGTGCTGTAGTTGAGGTGCTCGTGGAGGTTGATGAGCCCGGCCATCGTGATGGTTCCCGGGCAGTCCAGCATGGCGGGCTCGGCGGAATCGCCATCGGCGCAACCTACGTGCCCGATCTTGCCGGTTCGCTCCACCGCGACAGTGCCTCCCACGTAGAGACGGTCGCCCACCAGCACGTTGGACCGGAGCGTCCAATTGCCGCTGGCAACATGACCGGTAGCTACACACGACGCGGACGGCTTTGCATAGGACGGCAGGCATCGAACGATTTTCACTGCTCGGGACGGGGCGGCCATAGCCCAGGCCATGGCTGAAAGCAGGAGCGCGCTTCGTACGGTGAACCTCGGCATGGTCGCTTCCTTGTGGCTCATCCCGGCTGGCGTGCAGCGGATGGAGTGGCTACGCGGGCTGCGCGCAGGTCGTCTGCACGGCGCAACCCCGGTACGTCCGAGGGACGGCCGACGAACGCCGCCATCGTGACTGTCGCTATAACAAGAAAGTTGACCAGCGAGAGAAGCGAGAAACCCATCGCCTGGCCGGAACTCACGCCGAGAGTGGACAAGGCACCCGCGATGGCCACTTCGCGGGTACCGATGCCGCCAATGGACAGGGGCAGCGAGGCCACCACGGCGGCCATGGTCACGATTGCGAAAGTGGCCAGCGGGTTGATCTGTGCGGAGATCGCTCTGCAGAAAAGCCAGGTCTGTATGACGATAAGCGCCTGCGAGAGGACCGACACACCGAAGGCGGCCAGCAATGCCCGCCGGCTTAGCGGCCGGGAAGGCAGCGGCGCAGTCTCTTCCACCAGCCCGAAGCGGCGAAGTGCGCTCCCGGCGAGGCGCTCGACCTGGACCTGAAGCCATCGTGGAAAGCACAGCAGAAGTACGGAGATCAGCAGCAGCACCATCAGTGCAACGCGGACGCCGGCCACTACGTTGGACGCTTCGCCCGAACCGATCGAGGCGCTGAAAGCGGCCGCGATGACGAGCGTCGGCACAACGTCGAAAATGCGATCGAACACCACCGAGGCCGCCGCTGATGGGAGCGATGTCGCGTGATCGCGGGCCATCCATATCCTCACCAGCTCGCCAAGCCGCCCGGGGCTGACCAGCCCCAGGAAAAAGGCAGCGGCGTACACGCGCAGCAGCCGAACGATGGGCAGCGCCCGGCCGATGTCCGCCATGATGAGATTCCAACGCCATGCGCGCACGGCCATCGTCAGCACACCGAAGCTGACACCTGCCGCCGCATAGGGCATGCGCAAATCTGCATAGCCCTCGTGCAAATGTCCCAGGATTCGTGTCTTGGCGCATAACCAGCCAAGCAGTCCGATGCCGACGGCGAGCCGGAACCAGCGCGACTTCATCAGCGCGAGCCATCGCCTTGGCATTCCCTTGTTGTCCATGCGTTTCCCCTCCCCTTTCGCCCGCGACGGATCTACGCTCATGGCCTTCCCGCCATGCGATCTGCACGTAGCGCCATCGGCACACACCCGCAGATCAGACCGACGTAAAGGCCTGCCAGGATGTCGCCCACGAAGTGCGTGTTGGTCAGGACGAAGAACGCCAGTGATACAGCCGTAAAGGCGATCAATGGCCAGCGCGCGCGGGGGTAGATGATCATGATCGGAACGACCATGGCGATCAGCGAGGCCGTGGATCCTGAGGGGAACGCGCTGTACTGCTTGTCCGCTCCGTGGAAGAAATTGAACAGGTGGATCCCGTCGTTCACGTAGCCATGGCTGACAACGCAATCGGACAGGTTTTTCGATGCCCCGACGTTCATCACCTCGCGCGGCCAGGTACGGCCGAACATCAATTTCAGTACGCTCTTGACCTCCAGCGAGATCAGTAGCGCGGTGCTCACGATGAACCAGTCGTGTTCCGCGCGAAGCGCCGGCGTGTGACGGCGGCGCACGATGTAGACGATCATGTAGAGCATCGCGATCGGGGTCGCCACGATTGGCGTGTCGAGCAGCCATCGCATCCACAGGTGCGTGTCCAGGCCGTGGGCATGGATCCAGGATGCAAGCGGAAGGTCGATCCATCGGATCGACAGGATGACGACCACGGCCGTAACGATCCCGCCCAAGGTCAGCAGGCGATAGACAGCCCGCCAGGTCGGCCAGGCATGCGGTGGGGTGGATGCAGTGATGGATGCCATGTGGGGCGTTCCTTGCTTGGATTCCATGGTCACTCCGCGCCCGCCTGGTCCGCCGCAGGTGCGGGATGCGCGCGGCGGCGGCGCTCGACGCCGGTGATTTCCTCGGCGAAGCGTTCGTTGAACTGGCGCTTGTGGTCGAGGTAGCTCGAAACGAGGCCGAGCTTCGCCATGAGCCGGATCAGCTGGAAGGGAATATCCACCTGCCCCGGCCTGAAAGCCGTGTTGGCCGACGCGCGAAATGCATGGTGGTTGTTGTGCCACTCGCCGGCGAGATAGCCGTAGAAGCGCTGGTTCAGCGCATGTGAGCGTCGATCGAAGTCCCAACCGTCCACTTGGGACGATTCGCCATTCCTGGCGTGGCCGCGGAAATTGAAGTCGCGCACGATGGCATGCCAGCAGAACTGGACGGCGAGCCATGCCATGAGCAACGGCATGCCGCCGATCGCGTAGAACACCCCCACCCACAGCAGTGTCGCGAACAGCCAACGCGCCAGGTAATGCGGGATGGATTCCACGCAGGCCCAGCGCTGGAAGCTTTCATAGGACGAAAACGGCATGCCGACGTGCGCCAGCCGCGCCTTCAGATGCTCGTATTGCGACCGACTCATGTCCGTGTCGATTTCGAAGTACGAGGCGGCGTAATTGCCGAGCCAGCTGAGTTGCGGTCCGTTCGGATCGTCGTCCGTATCGGATTTGGTGTGATGCACGTGATGCACCAGCGCGTAGACTTCTTCGCGGTATCCCAGCGGGTTGAGCCAGAGGATGATCCTCGGGATGACCGGGTGCGCGAACTGAAACGCGCGGTGGCTGACGAAACGGTGATACCAGATCGTGTTTGCCACGTTCGCCAGAAACATGAACATGGCGAAGTAGGCGACCATCGTCCAGACGCTGACGTAGCGCGCAAAGAAGATTACGGTGGGAACGACCATGAGAAAGTGGCCGAACTCGAACAGCGCGTGCAAGGTGCGCCTTCGGTCCGACAGGAAGTTCAGTGATCGCCCGTACTGGCGAAGCGCTTCTCTGAACGAAACGGGCTTGCGGTTGCCATCCGCATCCCTCAACGAGTAGGCGCGCGGAAGAAGTCTGTAGCTGTGGTCGCTCACGGGTGGGTCCTCGGTGTTCCGCGTTGTCTCAGCCGTGGTGCGGCATCTCGATGGGTTCGTCCGAAACCGGCCATGCCCGCCGCGCCCGCCGCTGCTTCCAGAGTGCTTTCAGGTAGGCGAGTACCGATGCGCGCACTTCCTCGTGCTTCAGACATCCGGCAATCAGCACCGCATCGCCGGCATCGAGGCGCACGTTTTCCGACCAGAATTTGGCAAGGGCCGGTTTGATCGTCTGGCCGACCGACAGCGGCCGTCCGTAGATGTGGCCGTGATATGCGCCGCGGATGATCGAGGTCCCCT
Source organism: Frateuria sp. GZRR35 (assembly GCF_051900415.1). NCBI lineage: Bacteria > Pseudomonadati > Pseudomonadota > Gammaproteobacteria > Lysobacterales > Rhodanobacteraceae > Frateuria > Frateuria sp. GZRR35. The sequence goes on along the minus strand of NZ_JBHZGL010000006.1, from coordinate 69,929 downwards.
CGTCGTAGGGCTTGCCCGGCGACAGGCGATCGGCCATGAAACCGGCCACGCGCAAGCTGCGTTCTTGGTCCCTCGGCTTGCGACCGTTGATGCGTGGGTAGACGCTCAGGGGCAGGATCGAATAGGCAAGCCGATACACGCTCGGGTTCTGCGTGCGGAACACCACCGACATCGGCTGGCGAAGAAACGGGTAATGGGCGCACAACATCTCGTGCACCAGCATCGAACCGATCGTGTGCCCGCCCACTGCCATCAGCGGGATGGAGCGGATATTCATGTTGTCGATGTACACGATGCGTTCGCCCGCACCGGAAAAAACGCGAATGCCCATGAAACCGACGAGCTCACGGTCGAGGTAGACCGTCCAGAGGTCGTTCAACCCTTTGAAGTAATCGGGCCTGCCCAACCAGTGGAAGGAGGTGTCCGCCTGGTAGAGGGCATCGGTCTCGCGCGCAAACGCTCGAAGCACTTCGACCTGGTCGGCGGGCGAAAGCCGCGACTCGGGCCGGTTGAGACGAATCAGTTCGAAGCGGCCGCGATGCTTGCGGCGCCCCCCGGAACGCATGAAGACTTCATAAGGCGACACGGTCGCTCCCTCGATGGACATGTGAAACTCCCTGCGCCCGTTTTCGACGCGGGCGCTTCTCTCGTGACGTATTGCCGTTCTCAGCCCGCGGCGGATGCTCCGGGGCTTATGCGATCGATGGCGTGGCGAAGATCGCGGTCCAGGATTCGCGAGGCGTCGGCTGCCCATTCGCTCAGCCGCTCGCCGAAGGCCAGGTTTCCTTCCGCATCGATCCAGGCCAGCCCGAGCACTCGCAAATTCCGTGCGAAACCTCGGAAGAGCGGCTTGTCGAAGAACTCAGGCGCCGCCGGGCCGTGCAGCAGCGTCAGGCGCTGTGCCGCTTGGTGGCATAACGCTTCCAGTCTCCCGCTCTTCAACGTCCCGCTTCCGTGCTTGGCCAGGATGGACAAGGCGATGTAGTAGCGCTGGAACGCCTGGCGCAGCGGATAGCCCAGGCCCCGCAACAGGAAGGCATCGTCATCCGCGGTGGCGACCAACGCCACGGCGCGGCCTGCACCGGAGCGGGCCAGAAGCTGCTCCGAAAGCAGCACTTCGATCGCCAGCTCCACCTGCTCGACGAAGCCTTCTTCAGTCCACGGAAGAAACAGTTCGTCCTTCAGAAAGGGATAGATACGCGAGGCCAACCGCTGGAGCTCCTCGCGGTGTACTCGTTGGCCGGCGAGAAACACGTTCGCGGCGAACCCCGCCGGTACGAACAGGTGGAGGGTGTTGTTGCGGTAATACGTCAGCAAGGCTGCGTCGTTCGCAGACACGTGCAAGACATCCCCCAGTGGATGGCGGGTGCGGGTCACCATGCCCAGTGCCTCGCCGCGAGCCACGATGGACGCTGGCGACAGGTCGGTCGCGGTCACGCCCTCGCTGTAGGGCGCGTCCGCGATCAGCCGTTTCAGCAACGTCAGATGCTCCAGCAGATCCGATTCGGCCATCGCGTTCCCCGGGCCTGACAGGAGCGCCATGGCGAGAAGATTGACCGGGTTTGCGTCTGCGGCGCGATTGACGTTGACGTTGACGCGCCGGGCCAGTTCATCGACGACTGGGGTGAGCCACGTCGGACGGTCCCTTGTTGAGGCGCCGCCATCCCAACCGGGCGCCGCGTCATCGAGAACATCGGCCAGGTATACCGGTTCACCGAAATTGACGGTGACGCGGCCATGATCAGCGCGAAGCAGCCGGGGGATGCTGGCCAGGAGCTGCCATAGGGTTTCGCCCGTTTTCGGCGTACCTGACAGCTCGGCAATGTAGCTCGCGCCCTCGATGATGCGCTCGTAGCCGATGTAGACAGGCTGGAAGAGCACCGGGCGAGAACGCTGCCTGAGGAATGCCCGGACGGTCATCGACAGCGTGCCGCCCTTTGGCGGCTGCAGTCGGCCGGTGCGCGAACGCCCACCCTCGATGAAATACTCGATGGAATGGCCGCGGGCGATGAGCTGCCCCATGTATTCCGCAAAGACCGCCGAATACAACGGGCTGCCCTTGGTGTTACGCCGCAAATAGAAGGCGCCGCAGCGCCGCAGTACGGCGCCGACCAGCGGGAGGTTCAGGTTCACGCCAGCGGCGATGTGCGGCGGCACGATGGAATGCCTATAAAGCAGGTACGACAGAAGCAGGTAGTCCATGTGGCTGCGATGGCAAGGCACATAGACCACCTCGTGCCCGCGCGCGGCCTCGCGAAAGCCATCCAGGTTGTTCACCGTCAGCCCGCGATACACCCGGTTCCACAATGGCGCGAGGGCGAGACTGACCAGGCGCACGACGGAAGGGGAGTAGTCCGCTGCGATCTCCCGGGCGTAAGCGAGCGCCTGGTTCGTCGCTGTCTCGAGCGTGACGCCACCGCGCCCGGCCTGTTCGCGGATCGCTTCGCGGATGGATGGCGACTGCACCACCTGGGCAATGAGCACCCGTCGGGTCGACAGGTCGGGGCCAATCACCGCCGCCCTCACGTTCCGGAAGCGTGAGCGCAGGATCCGCCCTAACTTGCGGGTCGCCCGAGCGGGATCGGTGCCCTCCTGACACAACTTGCGCAGCGAAACCGGCGCCGAGTAATGGACGTGGGTGTCGCGACCATTAAGCAACAGCGCGAGCAGGCGACCCACCGGCCCGGTGACGCCCCAGCTTTCGGAGAACAGCACGGCGAGCCAACCGCGCGCGCGGTTCGGTGCTCGCCCGATGAAGATCGAGACGGGAACCAGTTCGACATCGAGCGTGGCGTCCTCGCGATGGGCCTCAAGCAGGGCGCGCAGTTGGAGCGGTAGCGATGCAGCTGAAGCTCCGCCTGCATATCGGCCCGGCAGCCAGGCGAGCGGACTGTCTTGGAGGACGAAAGTGTTATCGCTTCGCGCATGCCAGCCGATATGTGCGCAGCCTACCTTTGCGCTATCTGCGGACCGCGCCATTTCGGCTATCCAGCGGTTCGAAAAACCATCTCGCTCGAGAACGTAAAGGGTTTGCCTGCCTTTCACCGTCGATGCCGGGGCGCGATGGATGGTCAGCTTCACCCAGGGCGATAGCAGCGCGCCGACAGCACGGAACAGCGGCGATGCACGCCGGCTCCATGGGGGCAGCCGCGCGTCGCCGGCAGCGACCATGCGGAGGATGTGCTGGCTGTTCACGTACCCGCTTCCGCCGGCAGGGGCGTGCTGTCTGGCGCCGACATCTTCATCACCGCCCGGCTTACCCACCGCCTCGGCAACCATTTCACCGCGATGGCAGTGAGACGGTTCGCGAGGCCCGGGATGGCGACCCGGCGTCCCTCCATCATCGCGCTAACGCCTGCTCGTCCGACTTCGTCCGCCTCGGCGAGCAACTTGCCTCGAACCAGCCTGGAATGCTCCATCACCGCGCGCGCCTGGAATCCGGACCGTGTGGGGCCCGGGCAGAAAGTCGTGAACGTCACCCCCCTGCCCTCCCATTCGGTCGCAAGCGCCTCGGTGAACGACAGCACGTAGGCCTTGCTGGCGTAGTAGACCGCCATGAACGGGCCAGGCTGGAACGCCGCCACCGAGGCGACGTTCATGACCCGACCACGCCGCCGCGCCAATTGCGGAAGGAACAGCTTGCACAGGATCGTGGGCGCAAGCACATTCAAGCGCAGCATCGCGACCTCGTCCGCGAGGAGGCTCTGTTCGAACGTCCCGAATACGCCGACGCCGGCGTTGTTGATCAGGTAGTCCAGTTCGATACCGCGCGAGGCGACCTGCATGAACAATCGCTCGGGACCGCCCTCCTCGGCCAGATCGACGATGATCGGGTACACCTTGATGCCAAAACGGCTTCGCAGTTCGGTGGCGATCCGGCGTACCGCCAGCGGCTCACGTCCGGTGACGACGATGTCGATGCCGTCCGAGGCCAATGTCTCGGCCATTGCCTTGCCGATGCCCCCGGTGGCGCCGGTGACCAGCGCGACGCGCCTAGAGGTCTCAGCCATGCGACGTGCTCCCTTCGAGCAATTCCCAACGGAAAAAGCGGGTATGCGCCAGTTCGAGCATTTCCGTGTCGTCCCGCGTGTCGCCGTACGCGTACACGTGCTCGAACGAATCCAGGTCGTAGCACTCGCGGATGCGGCGGCGCTTCTCCTCGCCGATGCATTGGGCCTCGCGATAGCCACCGGTAAGGACGCCGTTACGCTCCTCGAGCCGCGAGCAGATGAGTTCCAGGTCGTGGTCCCTGCACCAGTGCTCCAGGTAGATGTCGAGCGCTCCTGATACCACCACCACCTTGTCGCCGCGCTCCTGATGCCAACGGATCCGGGAAAGGGCCATCGGGCGAACCGCTGCGGGAACCACGTCGGTACAGAAGCCGCGCGCCTTAGCACTCAACGCCTGGACGTCCACGCCACGGAATCCGAAGCGGACCACGCGGGCGCGTATCCGGTTGCCCGATACCAGGCCTGCCTTGTAACCGAGGATCAGCGGCAAGAAGAGGATGCTGCCTGCGAGGCGCCGCCGTCTCGATACGGCGTAGCGCATGAACTCGCCGAAAAGCTCACGCGTAGTGATGGTTCCATCGAAATCGAACAGAGCAAGGTTCATCGCCAGGCATCCATCAGGCGCTGGCTGCGCCGCGTACCGAGGCACGCAGGCCCAGCACGAACAACAGGGCGAAAACCAGGTCGCCGCTGACAAGCAATAGCGTGCGCGTTTCGATCTGGGCCGTGATCCAAAGCACGACCATCAGCGAGAACGCAGCGAGCTTGCCGACCGTTCCGAAGATCACCATCGGCAGGTCGACGCGGGGCCGGAACGCAAGCCACGCGTAAGCGGCGCCGAACAGAAGCATGAACAGTGCCGTGAGGTATCGGTAGATTGCCGGTACTGCCACCGGCAATCCCGACAACTGGCCGGGGAGCGACCCCGGCAGCGAGAACAGCACCATGCCGCCCATGTTGAACACCGCCGATGCCAGCAAGGCCGCTTTCAACAGCCCGCCCTGCTTCATCTCGGCGGCCACGATCATCCCCTTTCCGTGCGTGTTTCCAATCATGCGTGTACGTCCTTTCCTATCAGCATGTCGCTTACCCGGTGTTCCAGCTCGCCCTCGAAGCCGACCTCGAAATCGGCGTCCTTCGGATTGGCGAAGGTGCCGAACATCACGTCCCATACGGGGAACCCGTAGTTCTGCGCATGGTGACCTTGCCGGTGATGCACGCGGTGCATCTCGGGGCGCTGCAGGACGAGCCCGAGCCACTGCGGCGAGCGGATGTTGCAATGGGCGTAGTAGTTGTTGACGCCGTAGATGAAGACCGACCATGCAATGCCAACATCGTCCAGGCCGAACACAACCACTGCCGCCAGGCTGTTGAACAACGTGTAGACGATGTGGTCGAGCGGGTGGGTGTAGTCGGTAGCCAGCAGGTCGATTCTTGACGGACTGTGGTGCAATTGATGGAACACGCGCCACAGGAAGTTGCTCGCGTGCTCCGCCCGATGCCAGAAATACTGAAAGAAACTCGCCAGGATCGCCGCCGCCATCCCGCCAAGGACGGGATGCCACGCACGGCCGATGGGCACCAGCGCATAGTGCGAAAGCACCGGGTTCAGCCATAGGCCAACCATCAACATGATGCCCAGTTGGACCATGTTCATGGCCAGCGCACGCGCGAACCAGCGCGGGTCGAATGGTTGCGGCCTCGCCGGGTACATTCGCTCGAGAACGAAGAACACCGCGAATACGCCAAAGAGCGACACATAGATCAGGTACGTCACAGGGATGCTCCGCACACGATCACGGGGAAGCCGCGGGCAACATGCGCGTGGCACCGATTCGCAACGCGCCGATAAAAGTCACCTCCGTGGTTTCGGGCAACAGGTAGCCCTGCTCGCACAAGTAACGGTGAAGCGCCGGGAGCCGGTGCGTCTGCACGCTCGGATACAGGTGGTGGCACAAGTGATAGGTGTACCCCATCAGCAGGAACGTGAGCGCCGGCGAGGTACAGTTGCGGGCATTGGCGCCCTCTTCGTCGCCGGTGGCGCCGTGTTCGATGTACGGATGCAGCGACCAGTACAACTGCGCCACAACCGCGGGCAACAGCACCAGAAAAACGAACAGGCCGGTCGAGCGTAGCGCCAGTGCCGCATACCCGGCGGTCGCCGCGAGTACCAACACCACGTCGAGCGCTGCATAGAAGCGCATCCGCGACACGCTCATCGGGAATGTGCGATCCAGATTCTCCCGCCCGATCAGCAGATTCCACACGTTGCGCACGCAATAGAGATTGGTATCGAGGGAGACTCGGAGCTTGCCCGCCAGGCTGCGGTTGTTCTGGTACAGGACGAGGTCGGGATCACGCGGCGTGTTCGTATGCAGGTGATGCCGCCAGTGATAGATGTTGACCCCGACAGACAGGAACAGCGGCGCCCCCAGCGAGGCGAGCATGCCCATGAGCATGCTCACATCGGCGTTCCGGTTGAGGTTGCGGTGGAATCCCTCGTGGCCCAGCGACCCCATGTAGAACATGCCGAAACCTGACGCGGTCACCGGGAGCGCAGCCAGCGCAATGCGCGCGGCCAGCGGAAGACCCGAATGCCAGGCCAGGTAACCGAGACAGGCCGAGCCTAGCCAAAGCAACAACCCGTGGATGATGTAGACCAGACCCATGAGATTGCTGGTTTGGCGAAATCGCGCCGGGAGCGGAGGCTTCCTTGAGTCGTTCATGCGTACTGCTTCCTTTGCATCGTGTTTCGGCCCTTTCCTTCGGACGCGTTCAGCCGGGCGAACTCGGCCATCCGTTCGCCGATGGCCGCGGCGTGGGTAAGGATGCTGTCGTGTCCGTAGTCGGAATCGATCCGGGCGAAGCTGCCCCGGGGCAAGGCTTCGGCGGTCGCCGCCACCTCGGCGCATGGAAACAGCAGGTCGTCTTTCAGCCCGATCATGAGTACCCGCGTATCGACCGCTGCCAACGCGGCGCCGACCGAGCCACGTCCCCTGCCCACGTCATGGCTGTCCATTGCCTTGGTCATGGTCCAGTAGGCATGCGCATCGAAGCGGCGGACGAACCGTTCGCCAATGTGGCGCTGGTAACTAGCCGCCCGCAGGCCATCGAACGGCCGCTGCTCGTGGCTTTCCGCCTGTGTCCGCTGATAGACCGCGGCCGTGCGGTACGACATCACGGCGAGCGCCCTCGCGGCGGCTAGCCCAGCCGCGCCAGGCCGCTCGCCATCGCCGAAGAAGCTGGCATCGGCTTCGAGGGCCATACGCTGGGTTTCGTTGAACGCGGTCGCCCAGGGCGACTGGCGCGACGATGCGCCAATGACGCAGGCGTGGTCGAACAGCGACGGTGAAGTGGCCATCCATTCCAGCAACTGCTGCCCGCCGTACGAGCCGCCCACGCCGAGATGGATGCCCTCGATACCCAGGTGTGCCCTCACCGCCTCGTGCACCGCCACCACATCGCGTACGGTCACCAGGGGAAACCGCCGGCCGTAGCGCCGACCGGTGGCTGGCTCTGTGCTCGCCGGCCCGGTGGTTCCATAGCACGAACCGAGCGCGTTCACGCAGACGACGAACCACCGTGCGGGATCGATGGCGCACTGCGGCCCGATCATTCCACCCCACCAATCCATCGGATTCGCGTTGCAGGTCAGGGGGTGCAGGACCCAAACCACGTTGTCCCGCCCGGGGGTGAGCCGTCCACACGTAGTGAACGTCACCTCCAGATCGTCGATCCAGCCGCCACCTTCGCAGGCAAACCGTTCCCGAAGGCGCAACGTATGCGACTGCGGCTGGATGTCCAGCACCGGCATAGGCCGGACCATGTCGTCCCCGCTCATGCCCGCTCTCCCCGCCGCATCCATCCGGCATTGGCAAGCTTTGTCTCCAGGTAATGGCGTGCGTGGACCGGCGCCACGCCGTACTGCTTCGCCACCGCCCTGGAATCCACACGCGTGTCGTTGCCACCCAGGATGCTGAGGATGGCCATCTGATTGGCCAAGGCCACCGACCATGGCCGTATCGCCCAGGCCAGGGCGGCGAATATCCATGCGGGAACCGCGATCACGGCGACAGAGCGCCCCAGCAACGCCCCATAGAGGTCGCAGATCTGGCGCCAGGACAGAACATCGGGGCCACCTATTTCCAGGAAAGCGCCGCCATCGGGAACCCGCTCTATGGCCCCCACCGCATAGCCGACAATGTCGTCCACGGCCACGAACGCATGCCTGCGGGCCGCTGGCCCGGGAACCACGGCGAAACCTCTTCGTTCGATCGAGTCGCCCAGCCAGGCGCGCAGGCGCCGCGTCAGGCCACGCGAGCGGTCGAGCGTGGCGGCGACTTCTCCCGCCAACGGTATCCGGCTGCCTATGAGAGCGAAATAGTCATCCATGAACGGCGCGCAGCGCAGAATCGTGTGCTGCAGCCCCGAGGTCCGGAGCATGCCTTCAACCCGCTCCTTCATCCGGTAGGTGGCCGAGATTCGACTGAATCGCCGTTCGAACGGAACACACAACGAGACGAACACGACGTGCTTGACGCCTGCTTGCAGGCACGCCTGGATCAGGTTCGCGTAACCCCTCTCCTCGTCTTGGCGAAAGTCGTAGCGGCCTTTGGGAAACACCACCGTGGCCGTCGCGATCACCGTCTCGACACCTTGGCAGGCATCGAGCAGGCTGCGCGCGTCGCGCAGGTCGCCGAGGCGGCAGTCCGCTCCGTCAAACGGCAAGTTGCTGGCAGAACGCGGACGGACAAGTGCGCGAACATCGTGCCGCCGGTCAGACAGCAGGCGTCGCACGACCGCCGAACCAAGCTGTCCCGTTGCGCCGACAACCAAAACAGTCGCCACCTCAGACCTCCGCCGGAGCCGCGATGGCGTCGCCGCTACGCACGCTAGCCCGGGCTCTGTCTTCCGGCACGCAATGACAGAACGAATGCGCTGGCAACCGTGGCGAACGCGGAAGTTGCGTCGATGCGGCCTTGCCCACGCGGAACAGCAGCACGGGCCGTTCCGTTGACGGCAAATTGAACATGGCCAGTATCTGTGCCCTGCTCTCGTTGGTGCAGATGGCAAAATCGATGGGCTGGCACGCCAGGCCCTGGCGCGTGAGCTCCAACCACACGCGCATGATCGCGCGCCCTACGTCTACCCTGCCCTCCGGGCTGAAATCCGAGGTCGTCACCAGAACAAATCTGGACGCCGAGCCGATCGCCGAGGTCGACGTATGCGCCATGAGTTTCGCCATCCCGGACGCGAACGCCAGGCGCCTGAGCAAAAGCGAGGACCGGAGCAGCGAAAGCAGCCGGGCGCGCACGGGGCCGAGGCTGAGCGAATGTGCGGTGAAGCCTGTGGGATCGCGGTCCGCTTCTCTCCGGCCGATGCGGATGTGGCGCAAGAGTTCGTCGACGTAGTCGCTCCGCCCAAAAAGCCCTCGCGCGCCCTCCAGTGCCATGCGGCGGACCAGATCCGGCGGTAGTTCCCTCATGGCCGCGCGGGCGCGCAGTGGCTGCACCAGGCCATCAAGCCGATCCGCAAGTTGGTCGCCGCTCGGCGCGTCGTACATGCCTCCGCGGTAGGTGGCGCGTCTCTCCAGTATCCCGCGACGATGAACCTGGCCTTCCGTGTGCAACGCTTTCACGACGAGCGTGCCGGCAACATAACCTGGCGCGCGGTAGTCGCCGGAACCGGTTTGGGTGAACGACACTTCAGCTATGGTCGCTGCCGCTTCCACGGCGCAGCCAATGGCATAGGCAATGGCGAAGTCGTCCGGATCGACGGCGTCCAGCGCGCGCGACACGTCCCAGCCGATGGCGATCTCGCGCGGTCCGGTGACAACGAATCGCCACGGTTGGCAGTTGTGCGGCGAAGGTGCCCGAGCCATAGCCTCAATGACCAGGCGCATTGTGGGATCGGTACCGAGCTGATCGTCGGCTTCCGACGGTACCTCGGCCCGCGCCGCGCGGGCTTTGGCCGCACGCCTTGCCGCAGCGAGCGCACCCAGCAGCCGGCCAGGTATCTTGAGCCGTTCAACGAGACGCCCGAGCGGTGTACGCATCGCCATGTGCGTATCGAAGGTGATCACATGGGGAACGCGCCGCTGCATCGCCAGGTCGACCATGCAGCGCGTGCCCAGCGCCCCCATGGCCAACACGCAATAAGCAACCTGGGGCCAAGGCTTACCGGTGATCATCCGGTCCTGGATGATCGGCAGAAAATCAGCCGGAAAATGGGTGTACCCAAGCCACTTCAGGCATTCGGACAACCTGCCTTCGCGATGCGCCTCGGCGCTGGCTCGTCCATAGAACGGCGCCGCGCGCTTTCGCCGGTAGTCGAACACGTACAGCACGGACTTGCCGCCGAAATCGAAACCAGCCACGACCGGAATCCGACGCTCGCTGGCAAGTTCATGTACACGGTACTTGACCCACGGCGACGAGGCTGCATCGATGGCGTCGAACACCACGGTCGTGCCATCGAACGCATCTTCGAGGTTGTCCTCGGTCAGTCCGGCCGGGAACACCCGCACATCCACATAGGGATTGATGTCCGCAACCCGGCGAGCGAGGACCTCGGCCTTGGATTGCCCGACGTCGGCAAGCAGGCATGCTTGTCGGTTGATATTGCTGAGGTCGAATGTTTCCGGATCAGCCAACACCACGGATCCGATACCGAGTCTTACGAGCGGCTCGACCAGGCTGCCGCCCACGCTCCCGCATCCGGCCACGAGCAGCCTCGTCGCGCGTAAGGCGGCCTGCTCTGGTGCCGAAATCACGTCGGTGTTTCGGACGACGAACGCATCCAGTTCGTCCGGCCCGGGCATGGTCTTCATGCCCATGCGAGCACCTTGCGCGACGTACGGGAAAACCCGATGAACCCGTTGATGTTCAACCGGACATCCTCATCGCTCTGCGGCGCATGGAAGACCGCATGCACTTTCGATGCAGCGAAGAGAAGCATGTCGCCTGCCCGCGGATGGACGTCGATGTAGTCGACGTCCGCCAGCTCGTCCATATCGATCGGATAGCCGCTGTCGAGAATTCCGCGCGAAGCGAGCCAGTCACGCGAGGGCACGAAGTCGTAAAGCCGCACGTAGCTCGATCCCGGTTCCGGATGCCGCGGGTAAAAGTTCACCGCCACCGGGTGTTCCACGTCGCCGTATTCCATGCCCGAGTGACGAACCTGTGGCCAGTCTGTGTGGGCCCGCAGCGCGAGCCGGTCACCACTCTTGTCGGTCCATACGGTCGCTCGGTGCGTGGGAGCGGGCACGCCATCGATATAGGCATGACGGAAGCGGTAGCCTGCCTCCTCCACGCAGTCGAACAACTTCCGGTAGAGGTTGGACGCGCCGCGGAACAACAGCTCGGCAAAACCGTTGTTACGCGCGTAATCCTCGACCACATCATCGGCAGACTTGAGGAACGCATTCGTTCCCACCATGCGCCCCGCAACGCCATCACCGCGCTCGTAGACGCCCCGGCTGGACGCGAAATTGGCATAGACGCGGTCGCACTGGTCGTTCGATAGCGAACCGCGCACGAGCACCGCCGCGGTTTCGCCCGTGAGCAGGCCGCCCATCTGCCTGCTCAAGCCTTCAAGGGTTGTCTCGACGAGAATGTGCTGCATGACGGTCATGGTGTCCGGTCTGTCCATCGGGTAGCGGGGGATTCCTGTGAGGCGAGGAAGCCGAGCATGGATCGGACGACCCGTCGGGGCGCCTCCAGCATCGGCAGATGGCCGATACCGTCCCAGAGCTCCAGGCGAGAACTGGCGATACCCTGCTTCCAAAGACGCGCCGCGCTGACGTCGATCACCTGATCCTCGCTTCCCCAGACGAGCATGGTTGGTGCAACGATCTTCCCAAGCACGGGCGCCAGCGGAGCGCTGGCGGCGAAGGCCGCATACATTCGTTCTATGGCCGCGCGCCGGCGGCGGAAGGTCGCCGACGTGTGAGTAAGTACAGGCCGCGGGACACGAGGCGGCTTCGACATGGTCGATGCATAGAAGCGCTTGAACGCTGTGTCGTCGTCCACCAGAAAAGGATTCGCTCCCTTGGCAATTGCGCTGTCGAAAGCGCTTGGGCTCGGGGACGTGACACCTGCCGGACTGAAGAGCACCAAGGAGGCCACCCGCGATGGGTACAGGGCCGCAATGCGTGCCGCGATGAAGCCGCCGAACGAACTTCCCACGATGTGAGTGCGCCGGATGTCCATCCGGTCGAGCATCGAAACGAGGCGCTCGGCGTGGTCTTCCGCACGGCATGCCGACGCGGGCGCGTCCGCAGAGTCGCCATGGCCGGGCAAGTCCGGCGCAACCACGCGGTACCTCGACCGCATGCCCCGGGCCACCCTGCTCCAAACCTGCTTGCTCCCGGTGAATCCGTGGATCAGGAGAAGCGCCGGCGAGCCCTCGGAACCGGCCACATAGCCCGCCAGTGGCATGTCCCTCCCGTCCAGTTGGGAGCGCCTCAACCCACACCAGCGGGCATCGAGCGAAAGCAGCATGTCGTGTATCCATGCGCTGCGTTCGGTCCACCACGGCGTTCGCACGGCACGGTCAGTGCCGATCCGGGCACGTCCGTTGCTCATAGCAGTCCCATCAGCCCCTGCATCGCGAGGGGCGCAAAGATGATCAGGACCATGTTGTCCAGGCCGCGCGGCGACAACGCCTCGAGCATGGTGGCGACGGCCGCATAGGCGGCGCAAATCCCCAGAAGACGCGTGGATACCGTCTGCTGGATGCCGAAGAACACGAGAGCCATCAGGAATGCGAAGACGAACACAGCCAGGCACCCGGCGACCGACTTCGTGTTGCTTCCGTTCCACAGCCGGTCGCGAACCTGGAAGCGGTTGCCCTTGCCGAGCAGAAAGCCAACCGGTTCCGCCAACCCATCACCGAGGGCGACAGTGAAGAACGCGATCTTTACCAAGGTCATCGGATAAAGCAGCACCGACACCGCCAGCGCAACATTGAAGGAGATCATCGGCAGCAGGAAGAACAGACGGCTTCGTGGCTCGTCGGACACCCGCAGGCTATGGAACGCGACCGCATGCAGCATCGGCCGCTCGCTGTTCGCGGCGACTGCATAAATACAGACCTGTATGGCGCTCGCGACAAGCACCGATGGCAGTAGCTGCGCATCCGGCAGCACGGCAAGGATCGGCGCGGTCACGATCATGATGCCGATATGGTTGATCTTGCGCGTGTAGTCGCCCGCCCAGGCACACCGGGCCTTCATGTACGAGCAGATCTGCCCGATCAACAGGGGGCCAACCACCAGGTAGATCGCCACGCGCAACCATTGAACGTTGTCGAAAACCGCCGTACCCATTTGCATTGAAAATCCATTCCGTTGTCTTTCATCACCGGGTAATGTTCGCCGGGCACTTCACCAGGTAATGCAGGACGCACTCACCCACGCCGCTCGAAGATGAGCGACTTTGTAATCCGCTTTATTCCCATTCCCCAAAGACAATTCGAATTCGCCGGACAATTGCGCATAACACGCATCCGGATCGACGTCGGCGCGACCGCAGCTTTGAAGCATGCAGGAGGCACGACAACGAATTGCCCATAGGACAATAGAATTTCGAACAAACGATTGCGTGCTGCCAAGTACAACTACGGGCTATATCCAACCCAACGCGCCCCCTTGAGAGGACGCGCACATCCATTCAACGACTGCCATGGCGGTCGCGAAGATTTCTCATGTGATCAACGTACAGTCGTGTTACGACGACGCTTCTTGGCCCGACCTTGGATCGCGCCTTCTTCTTATATGCGTCGTACGCGCTCGCCTCGAGCGCATGCGTGGCTCAAGTAGGAATTCCCTTTCTCCCAATCCCCCCAAAAAGGTTTCACATCCATGATTCTCCCCTCTCAATAACGTACATGGAGATCGGAGCTTCGTCAACGTTTCGTGATGACCAATAGTTCACGCATTTATAGATCAGCCCGCGATTTCGCAAAGAGCGCGCCTTTGCCGGCAAAAGGACAGCACGCGGCAAGCTGTTTCAATCCGCGGTCGCGCACTGGCGCGACGCTTCTCCGACCGCAAGGGCTGGGAGATTGCCGCGGTAATGAAGGCATGGACCCCATTGACCGGTAGCGTGGCACGAAGCCAACACCGTGCATTTCTCAGATGTGCGCGAGGTCGACGAAAACACGATGGCGCATCCAATCATCGCCGAGGTCATCGTCGGACCGCCTCTGATCGCAACCCATCATGAGTGCGGCGATCGTTCACACGCGGGCCAGCGACAATGCGGTTGGAAGGATGCAAACGCCCGCACAACGCCACCAACCCGACTGGAGCCCGCCATGACACCGCTCGACAAGCCCCTGAAGCGTGAACTGGTGATTGCAGATGTCGCTTACACGCTCGTACTCGACCCTGCAGGTTTGAAGTTGACCGAGAAAGGGCGGCGACGTGGTGTGACGCTGCTCTGGAAGGATCTGGTGAGCGGCGATGCGGCATTGTCCGTCGCGCTGAAGGCGTCGCTGGAAACGAACTAGCTAGCGCTTGGTGTTAGCGGCACGGATGGCTTGCACCATCTCGTGGCTGGCCTCGGCCTGGAGGCTACCCAGCCCGGTCAGCACGCCTTCGCGGTCGGCTGCTGTACGGTTTTGGCTCAGCTTCCACTTTCCTTCCAGGCGCTCGATCGGCAGGCGCAGGCCGCAGATGGCTCTGAGGTTCTGGTGGATGTAGTCGGCGGGGGCATCGTCCATGTGCCAAGGGTGCGGCATCGCACGCTCCTGACGGTCGGTGAGCTTGCGCAGGAGTTCGCGCAGGGCGGACGGCTCGTCGAAGGTTTCCAGGGTGCCGTGGGCGTGGATGGCGATGTAGTTCCAGGTCGGCACTTCCCGGCCGTGGGTCTGCTTGCCGGGGTACCAGCCGGCGGAGATGTAAGCGTGAGGGCCGAGGAAGATCGCCAGCGACGGCGTGCCGTTGCAGAGCGCGTGGGGGTTGGCGCGGGCGACGTGGCCGTAGAGCGTGCCGTACTTGCCCTCTTCCGGCGCCAACAGCAGCGGGATGTGGCTGACCTGGAGGCCGTCGGGGGTAGTGCTGATCAGGCTGGCGAAGGCGATCGTGTCGATCGCTGCATGCAGTTCGGGCAGGCGCGTTTCGCGGAAGGCGGTGGGTGTGTACATGGCCACGGATCCGGGCGGAGGAGTTGGGAGAGCTACCTCGCGACCGGGTTGCATGGCGGTCGCGCACAGTTGCGCTCCTACAAGGGCGTTCCCGGCGGACTGTCAGCGGCCGAAGATGATTTCCTGGCCTTCGTGATCGCGATCCCAGCCGCGCAGTTCGTCGCGGATGTGGGCGATGCGCTGGCGACCGAGGGCGTTGCGTTCTTCGTCCAGGACCTGGCCGTCGAGGAGTTCAGCGAGGCGTTGCGCGGTGGGCAGCATGGCGTCCCAGGCGTCCAGCGCGGGCAGCGGGCCCGGGAGCGTCATGAAGAAGCTCAGACCGGGGGTGCGCAGGGCGTCCAGGCGGGTCAGGTCGAAGTTGCCGGGCTTGAGCATGTTCGCCACGCTGAAGATCGGGCCCTGTTCGCGCTTACCGTCGACCAGCCGGTGATAGATGCCCAGGTGGCCGTACTCCAGACCCGCCTTTTCGGCCGCGACGATCAGGTCGGCGCCGTTGAATACGCCGCCGTCGCGGGCCATGACGAACAGCGTGACGATGCGTTCCATCGGCAGCTGCGAGGGGCGGCGGCCGAGGTCCGACGCCGGCGGTGCCTTGGGTGCGGGCGCCGGGGCTGGAACAGGCGCTGCTGAAGGCGTGGCCACGGGTGCCGGCGCGATGGCTTCGGCAGCGCCGGAAGGCGCGCGCAGCGCGTCGATGATCGACGCTGCGCGGCCGGACGGCTTGGTGGCCGGCGCGGCGCGTTCTCCGGCCAGGGTGGCGCCGAGCTTTTCCAGTTCCTGGCGCAGGCCGATCTCCAGTTCGCCCTGCTGCGGCATGGGCTCCTCGCCACCGAGGCGCGCGTGCGGCTCGTCGTCGAGCAGCATGTCGTCCGCGTCGCCGTCGCCCAGCGTGGGTTCGCGACGTTCGCCACTGCCCTGCCCGGTGGTCGGCACGCGGCGCCTGCCCTGCTCTTTCTTCGGCTGGCCGAACAGCCACAGCAGCACCAGCACGATAGCGCCGGCGATCGCCAGCGGTACGCCGACGGCAGGGTTCCAGGCAAAGGCGAGCACGGTCATCGATGGATCCTCACGCAGCTCCGGCAAGTTTAGCCGCTTCGGCCAGGTCCACCTGCACCAGGCGCGAAACGCCCGGCTCGCGCATGGTCACGCCGCAGAGCTGGCTGGCCGCTTCCATCGTCGCCTTGTTGTGGCTGACGAAGATGAACTGCACCTTCTCGCTCATCTCGCGGACCATGTTGGAGAAGCGGCCGACGTTGGCTTCGTCCAGCGGCGCGTCGACCTCGTCGAGCAGGCAGAACGGTGCCGGATTCAGATTGAAGATGGCGAACACCAGCGAGACCGCGGTCAGCGCCTTCTCACCGCCGGAGAGCAGCGAGATGTTGGACGGCCGCTTGCCCGGCGGGCGCGCCATGATCGACACGCCGGTGTTGAGCAGGTCGTCGCCGGTCAGTTCCAGATAGGCGTGGCCACCACCGAACAGGCGCGGGAACAGCTCCTGCACGCCGGCGTTGACCTTGTCGAAGGTTTCCTTGAAGCGTTGGCGGGTTTCGCGGTCGATCTTCTTGATCGCGCCCTCGAGCGTCTCCATCGCGCTGGTCAGGTCGGCAATCTGGTTGTCCAGGTAGGTCTTGCGCTCGCTCTGTTCGGCGTGTTCCTGGATTGCGGCGAGGTTGACCGGTTCCAGGCGAACGATCTTCTGCGCGAGATCGCCAAGCTGGGTGCGCCACTGGTTGGCGTCGGCCTGCTCGGGGAGCTCGGCGAGCAACGGCTCCAGCTCGAGGCCGGAGGCGGCGATGGCTTCGGCGAGCTGGTCGGCGCGCATCTGCAGCGCCTGCGCAGCCAGGCGCTTTTCCGACAGGCTTTCACGCAGCTTGGCCAGGTTCTGCTCGGCCAGGTGGCGCTGTTGCTCCAACTTGCGGAATTCGATGTCGCAGTCTTCCAGCGCACGGCGCGCGTCGACGAGCTGCTTGTCCACGAGCAGGCGCTGGTCGAGATAGGTCTGACGCTCGGCTTCCAGTTCGGCGATCGGGTCGGAGCCGGCGGCCAGTTGTTCGGCGACTTCGGTGCGACGGGCCTCGACCTGGCGCAACTGGGTGTCCAGGCGGGCCAGCGCCTGTTCCAGCGAGGCCAGCGACGAGCGCTTGGATTCCATCGACAGCGCCAGCGCGTGCGCCTGGTCGGCGGCTTCGCGGGCATTCATGCGGGCTTCCTCGCGTGCTTCGAGCAGCGCGCGGCGCTCGTTTTCCAGCTCGCGGCGCTGGTCTTCCAGGTCGCCCATGTGGTTGATCGATTCGTCCAGGCGCGCGCGGGCCTCGCGGGTCTGCACCTGCAATTCGTCCAACTGTTCGATCAGCGTGGACAGCTCGCCGGCCACCTTCTCGGCACGGGCGCGCGCGGTTTCGACCTTGCCGCGGTGGCTCTGCAACTGGCCGGCGAGTTCGGACTGGCGGCGGTGTGCGTTGTAGAGCTCGCGCTGGGCGTCGTCGCGGGCGCGCTCGGCTTCGAACTTGGCGGTACGCAGTTCGTCCAGGCGCGCGGTGGATTCTTCCAGCTGTGCTTCGAGCGTGTCGATCTGTTCGGTAAGCAGGCGGATGTCGCGCTCGCGCGCCAGCACGCCGACCTGGTTGCCCTGGGCGCGGCGGATGCGCGCCCACTGCGGGGCCAGCCATTCGCCGCTGCGGGTGATGATGGACTGGCCTTCACCCAGCGAGCCGACGCGATTGCGCGCCTCGTCCAGCGTTTCGGCGGAGTGGACCTGCGCCAGCAGTTGCATGGCCGCGGCGGGACCGCGCACCTTGGCGGCGAGCGTGCCCTCCGCGCCCTGCCCGCCTTCGGCGGAGGCCAGCAAGGCGAGGTCGGCTTCGCCCAGCGTGCCGAAGTCGCCGGCGAGGTTCAGCGGGTTGTCGACCAGCACACCGTCGAGCAGGCCGGCCAGCACGGTTTCGGCGGCCGACTCCCAGCCGGCGTCCACCTGCAGCGCTTCACCGAGGCGGCGCGCCTTGTCCAGGCCGAGGCTGGCGAGCCAGCCGCTGGCGGCGCTCTCTTCCTGGCCCAGCGCGGCGTGCTGCAGGGCCTCGAGCGAGGACAGCCGGCCACGCGCGCTCTGTAACTGCTGGCGCGCCTCGTTGAGCGAGGACTGCACCTGGCGCTCCTCGTCGAGCACCTTCTCGTGAGTGAGCTTGTGCTGGTCGAGCAGGCTGCCGAGCGACTCGACCCGCTCGCGCTGGGTGTCGTGCTCGACGTGCAGTTGTTCGGCGGCGGCGTCGAGTGCCGCCACGTCGGTGGCCTTCTGTTCGGCTTCGAGCGCTTCGCGGCGCTTGGACAGGTCGATCGCCTGGCGGTCGAGGTAGTTGAGCTTGGTGCGCTCGACTTCGGCGGCGCGGCTCGATTCGCCGGCGGTGCGGGTGTAGGCGTCCCAGCGCTGCTGCCAGTCGGCCAGCTTGGTTTCGGTGCCGCGCGCCGCTTCGGAGGTGTCGTCCTGCATCTGCTGCAGGGTTTCGAGTTTGGGCTCGCCTTCGGCCAGCGCCATGCGCAGCGTTTCGACCTGCTCGCGGTCGTTGGCGATGTGCGCGGACAGTTCTGCGTGCTCGCGCTCGGCTTCGCCCTGGGCGCGCTGGAGGCGCTCGGCGGTTTCCTTGTTG
Source organism: Frateuria sp. GZRR35 (assembly GCF_051900415.1). Lineage (NCBI taxonomy): Bacteria > Pseudomonadati > Pseudomonadota > Gammaproteobacteria > Lysobacterales > Rhodanobacteraceae > Frateuria > Frateuria sp. GZRR35. The sequence goes on along the minus strand of NZ_JBHZGL010000006.1, from coordinate 51,130 downwards.
AAACGCACCTGCTGTTCGACACGGGCGATCTCGGCGCCGACCTTGTACACCTCGGCCTGCACTTCGTTGAGGTGTTCGGTGGCGCCGACATGGCGCTCGCGGACCGATTCCAGTTGCGCCTCGATCTGGCGCTGGCCGGCGAGTTGCTTCTCGATTTCGATCTCGGCGGCGGAGAGGCCCTGCCCTTCGCCCTCGTGCTGGCCCTTCAGCGCGCGGTATTCCAGCGCGCGCAGCTCGGCTTCCTTGCGGGTCTGCTCTTCCTTCAGCGCCTTCCAGCGCTCGGCGGCGCGAGCCTGGCGGTTGAGGTGGTCGAGCTGCTTGTCGACCTCGTCGCGTACGTCCTTGACGCGGTCGAGATTCTCGCGGGTGGACTTGATGCGGCTCTCGGTCTCCTTGCGGCGCTCCTTGTACTTGGAGATGCCGGCGGCCTCTTCCAGATGCGTGCGCAGTTCTTCCGGGTGTGCCTCGATGATCTGGCTGATCATGCCTTGCTCGATGATCGAGTAGCTGCGCGGCCCCAGGCCGGTGCCGAGGAACAGGTCGGTGATGTCGCGGCGGCGGCAGCGCCCGCCGTTGAGGAAGTAGGACGACTGTCCGTCGCGGGTCACCTGGCGCTTGACCGAGATCTCCGCGTACTGCGCGTACTCGCCCTGGATGGTGCCGTCAGCGTTGTCGAAGATCAGCTCGACGGTCGCCTGCCCCACCGGCTTGCGCGCGTTGGAACCGGAGAAGATCACGTCGGTCAGCGAATCGCCGCGCAGGCGGCTGGCGGCGCTCTCGCCCATCACCCAGCGGATCGCGTCGATGATGTTGGACTTGCCGCAGCCGTTGGGTCCGACCACGCCGGTCATGTTGGTCGGCAGGTGCAGCGTGGTGGGGTCGACGAAGGACTTGAAGCCGGCGAGTTTGATCGTGGTAAGGCGCATGCGGGCTCAACAGTAGGGCAGGCCCGCGGTGGTTCGGGCGACAGGTCACTGTGCCAAACGCCGAGCGTGGTCGCAATGCGAACCCGGCGTGACAAATAACTCTAAATAGAATCTATAACTTATTGAATTGAAAACTCAAGGCGCCTTGGCGTCGATAGACAGCGCGTGGATGCCCTGGTCCATCAGCCCTTCCAGCGCGGCATACACCATGCGGTGCCGCCTGATCGGCAACACGCCGGCAAAGGCCGCGCTGACGATGCGCACGTGGAAATGGCCCTTGCCGGCGTTGGCGTGGCCGGCGTGCTTGTGGCCCTCGTCGAGCACCTCCAGCTCGACCGGCGCCAGCGCGTCGGTCAGGCGCTGGCGGATCTGCTCGACCATCGCGTTCACGGCAGGGTCTTGCGGAACGGCTTGACCTCGACGCCGGCGTAGACGCCCGCGGCGACGTAGGGATCGGCGTCGGCCCAGCGTTGGGCGTCGGCCTGCGAGGAGAACTCGGCGATGATCAGGCTGCCGGTGAAGCCCGCCGGGCCCGGATCTTCCGAGGCAATCGCCGGAAACGGGCCGGCCAGCAGCAGGCGGCCTTCGGCCTGGAGCTTTTCAAGGCGCGCCAGATGCTCCGGCCGCGCGCTCTTGCGCTTGTCCAGCGACTCGGGGACGTCCGTGCCGACAATGGCAAACCACATGGTGTGATGCTCCAACCGGGAAACCGCCAAGTCTAGCCGACCCGACCGCCGCCCACAGCGGCGCGAGTCTACACGTTGCGGTGTGTTACGCCCCGGTAGGGTCAGGGCTTCCGGCGGCGGCGTGCAGGCAGGTACGCGCGGCGCGCATGACCGCGTGATCTGGGCAACGGCCGGCCATCGACAGGAGACCGATGCATGGGAGACACCCCGACCGACCCGTCCACGTCCCGTCCGGGCCGTCCGTCGCTGCGCGCGTTGTGGACCGATCCGTTCGGGCGCCTGGCCGTCCGCTCGGCGCAGGTGGCGCTGGTGCTGCTGGTGGCGGTGGCCGTGGTGCTGGCGGCCGTTCGGCTCAAGCTGCTGGTGATTCCCCTGTTGCTGGCGCTGATCGTGAGCGCGGCGCTGTTCCCGCTGGTCGCCTTGCTGCGGCGGCTGCACCTGCCGCACGCGGTGGCGGCCTTGCTTACCCTGCTGCTTGGAGGCGTGGGCCTCGGCGGCGTGATAGGACTGGCCGTGGCGCGGGTGGCGGCGCAGTGGTCGACGCTGCAGTCGTCGGCCATCGACGGGTTCGGCCAGGCCCTGCACTACCTGCACCGCGGGCCGCTGTCGATCAGCGAACAGCAGATCGAGCACGCCCGGCAGGTGGTGGTCGACTTCATCACCAGCAGCGAGTTTGGCCAGCATGCGATGGCGGGGGTGTTCACCACGATGGAGCTGGCGACCGGCTTCGTGCTGGTGCTGTTCATCCTGTTCTTCTTCCTGAAGGACGGGCCGTCCATCTGGCGCTTCCTGCTCCGGCCACTGCGGCCGGCGTGGCACGCGCGCGTGGCGCATGCCGGCGATTGCGCGATCGACGTGCTGGGCGGCTATCTGCGCGGGACCGCGCTGGTGGCGCTGGTCGATACCGTGTTCATCGGCGGCGCGGTGTGGATCCTGGACGTGCCGCTGGCGGTGCCGTTGTCGATCCTGGTGTTCCTGGCCGCGTTCGTGCCGATCGTCGGCGCGACCGCCACCGGAGTGATCGCGGCGCTGGTGGCGCTGGTCACCGTGGGGCTGAGCGCCGCGATCTGGGTGTCGGTCGTGGTGATCGTGGTCAACCAGCTGGAGGGCAACCTGCTCTCGCCGGTGGTGCTCGGGCGCTCGCTGCAACTGCATTCGCTGGCGGTACTGCTGGCGCTCACCGCGGGCACGATCCTGGGCGGGATCGTCGGTACGCTGCTGGCGGTGCCGCTGACCGGCGTGGCCTGGGCGGTGGCCAAGTCGTGGAACGATCCCCTGCCCTCGCCTTCGGACGGGAAAGCTGATCCCCCCTGCCATCGGTCACTCCACCCGGGCGCTTGAAACGGCGGATGACCGCGCACATTTCCTACGCTCACACCATGAAGCAGGGAGCGGGGGTATGTGGTCGATGTTCGTGGATGGACTTTCCTCGGTGCTGGCGCAGCTGGCCACGTGGCTGGACGGCAGTTACGGTGCGGCCGTGATCGCGCTGGCGGTGCTCGTGCGCCTGGCGATGCTGCCGATGACGCTGAAGAACGCCGAGCAGGGTTGGTGGCGGCAGCAGCAGTTGCTGGCGCTCAAACCGAAACTGGCACGACTCAAGGAACGCCATGCCGGTGATCCGGCCGCGCAGGCGCAGGCGATGCAAGCGCTGTATCGGGAGCACGGCCTCACCGGTGGCCTGGGCAGCGGCCTGCTGGTCGCGCTGGTGCAAGCGCCGTTGGGCGCGGGCATCTACGCGGCGATCCGCCAGGGCGTGGCCGGAGCCGGCTCGTTCCTGTGGATTCCGAAACTGGCGCGCCCGGATGTGTGGCTGGCGCTGGTGGTGGGAGTGCTGAGCTTCGCGGCATTGCTGCTCAACCCGGCGATGTCCGAGCAGACGCGCACCTTGCTGCAATGGCTGCCGGTAGTGATTTCCCTGGTGGTGGTGTGGCACCTGGCGGCCGGGTTGGGGCTGTACTGGGCCGGGTCGAGCGCAGTGAACCTGGTGCAGATGGCGATGCTGCGTCGGCGCGTGAAGTCTCGGGTTGCGAGCGCGGTGTAGTTCCCCGCAAGGGCGCCCCCATCCGCCCTTCGGGCACCTTCCACCGTGGAACGGGGGAAGGCTCGATTCACACGCCGCGTCAGGGGAGTTCCCTCTGTCAGCTCGCACGCGGAGCTCGAATACCCCGTCGCACCAGCAGGCGGGTCCTTCCCGTCTCACGGGGGGAAGGACCCAAGGGCGGATGGGGGCGGCCTGCCTCAGGCTTCCGGGCGCATGTACGGGAACAGCAGCACGTCGCGGATCGACGCCGAACCGGTCATCAGCATGACCAGCCGGTCGATGCCAATCCCCAGGCCGCCGGTCGGCGGCAGGCCGACTTCCAGCGCGCGGATGTAGTCGGCGTCGAAGTGCATCGCCTCGTCGTCGCCCGATTCCTTGGCCTCGACCTGCGCCTTGAAGCGCGCCGCCTGGTCTTCCGGATCGTTGAGCTCGGAGAAGCCGTTGGCGATCTCCTTGCCGTTGATGAAGAGCTCGAAACGATCGGTGATGCCCGGATCGGTGTCGCTCTCGCGCGCCAGCGGGGAGACCTCCACCGGATGGTCGGTGATGAAGGTCGGCTGGATCAGCGTGTGCTCGACGGTCTTCTCGAAGATTTCCAGCAGCAGCTTGCCCCAGCCGTAGCCCGGCTTGACGTGGACGCCCAGGCGCTTGGCATGCGCCGCCATGGCCTCGCGATCGCGCAGCTCCTCGCGCTTGATTTCGGGGTTGTGCTCCAGTACGGCATCTTCCATCCGCCAACGACGGAACGCCGGACCGACGTCGATTTGCGCGCCTTCCCAGGTCAGCGCGGTGCCGCCCAGCACGTTCTGCGCCGTCTCGCGGATCACCGCCTCGGTGAGGTCCATGATCTCGTGGTAGGTGGCGTAGGCCTGGTAGAGCTCCAGCATGGTGAACTCGGGGTTGTGCCGGGTCGACACGCCCTCGTTGCGGAAATTCCGGTTGATCTCGTAGACCCGGTCGAAGCCGCCCACGACCAGGCGCTTCAGATACAGCTCCGGCGCCACGCGCAGGTACAGGCTCATGTCCAGCGCGTTGTGGTGGGTCACGAACGGCCGGGCCGTGGCGCCGCCCGGGATGACGTGCATCATCGGCGTCTCCACCTCCATGAAGCGGCGCGGTTCGGCCTCCAGCCACTTGCGCATGTAGCCGATGATCTTCGAGCGCAATGCGAAGGTGCGGCGCGCTTCCTCGGTCACGATCAGGTCGACGTAGCGCTGGCGGTAGCGCTGCTCGACGTCGGCCAGGCCGTGGAACTTGTCCGGCAGCGGGCGCAGGCTCTTGGTCAGCAGGCGCAGGCTTTCCACCTTGACCGACAGCTCGCCGGTCTTGGTACGCATGACCTGCCCTTCCGCGCCGACAATGTCGCCCACGTCCCAACCCTTGAACGCCTCATAGGCCTCGCCCACCGTACCCTGGTGGACGAACAGCTGGATGCGGCCGGTGAAGTCCTGCATCTGCACGAAGCTGACCTTGCCCTGCACGCGCTTGAGCACGATGCGGCCGGCGACCTTGACGCGGCGTGCCGCCGCGTCGACGGCTTCGGCATCCTGGTCGGCGAACTCGGTGCGCAGGTCGCCGGCGAAGGCGTCCACCTTGAAATCGTTCGGAAAAGCCACGCCCTGCCCGCGCAGCGTCTTGAGTTTCTCGCGGCGCTCGGCGATCAGCTTGTTCTCGTCGACGGGCAGGTTTTCGGTGGCTTCGCTCATGGATGGTTCCGTGACCGCCGACCGGTGCCGGCAGCGGGTGTCTCGTGATGGGTGAGGTTCGATGAAACGTGCTCGCCGCCGACCGGCTTAGTCGAACACCTGCTTGACCGCATGCTTGGTGGCCTTCCAGCCATCGCGTGCGCCATGGCCGACGGCGATGCCGGCTTTCTTTGCACCGTGGCCGATGCCAAGACCGGCTTCCTTTGCGCCGTGTCCCACCTTTTTGGCGACATCGCGGGTGGCGTGACCGATGTCGCGCGCGCCATCGGCCACCCCATGGCCGACAGCTTTCGCGTCCTGCTTGATGGACTGGCCAGCGCCGCTGTCCTGCGCGGCCACGCCGAACGTAGCCAGGGCGGCGCAGGCAAACAGGAGCATGCCGATCGTCTTGCCGTTCATGCGGTGTCCTCCTCGGGAAATTCGGTCAGGCGTCGATGCGCTTGGCGCCAGCATCCAGGCCGGACTTGAGGCTCGCCTCGATGAATTCGTCCAGGTCGCCGTCGAGCACCTTCTGCGTGTCCGAGCGCTCCACGCCCGTGCGCAGGTCCTTGATGCGGCTCTGGTCGAGCACGTAGTTGCGGATCTGGCTGCCCCAGCCGATGTCGGACTTGGTCGCTTCCAGCGCGTCCTTCTCGGCGTTGCGCTTCTGCACTTCCAGCTCGTACAGCTTGGCCGCCAGCATCTTCATGGCGCGGTCGCGGTTGGCGTGCTGGCTGCGCTCGGTCTGGCAGGCCACCACGACGCCCGAAGGCACGTGGGTGATGCGCACCGCCGATTCGGTCTTGTTGACGTGCTGGCCGCCGGCGCCGGAGGAACGGTAGACGTCGGTCTTGAGGTCCGCCGGGTTGATCTCGATGTCGATGTCGTCGTCGACCTCGGGCGAGACGAACACGGACGTGAAGCTGGTATGGCGGCGGTTGTCCGAGTCGAACGGGCTCTTGCGCACCAGGCGGTGCACGCCGATCTCGGTCTTCAGCCAGCCGTAGGCGTAGTCGCCCTCGACGCGGAACGTCGCGGACTTGATGCCCGCCACTTCACCGCCGGACGCTTCCATCAGCTCGACCTTCCAGCCGCGCGACTCGGCCCAGCGCAGGTACATGCGCAGCAGCATTTCGGCCCAGTCCTGCGCCTCGGTGCCACCGGCGCCGGCCTGGATGTCAACGAAGGCGTTGTTCGAGTCCATCTTGCCGGAAAACATGCGCTGGAACTCGAGCTTGCCCACGCGGGCCTCGAGTTTCTCCACGTCGTCGGCGACCGAGCGGACGGTGTCCTGGTCGCCGTCGGCGGCGGCCATGTCAAGCAGCTCCTTCGCGTCGGAAAGACCCGCGCTGAGCTCGTCGATGCCGGTGACGACCGTGTCCAGGCGGGCGCGTTCGCGGCCCAGTTCCTGCGCGCGCGGCGGATCGTCCCAGACGGTGGGACTTTCCAGCTCGCGGCTTACTTCTTCGAGACGCTCACGCTTGGTGGCGTAGTCAAAGATACCCCCTAAGCGACTCGACGCGGTCCGTGAGGTCCGCGATCTGCGCATGGATCGGATTGGTCTCGATCATGAAAACGATGGCCGTGGTTGTGGCGCCCGTACGGGCGCTGGCGGGAACGGAGAAGGATAGCAAAGCGCCACCGCGCTCGGATACGCGGCGGGCGCCGCGATTGCCCGGGGAACGGGTCAGTAGAAGATGCGCGCGCTCAACTGCGCCTGGGTACCGCGGGTGTGCGGCCGCAGGCCGTAGTCGGCGCGGACGGTGCGCGTGCTGTCGATGTGCAGCACCTCGAAGGTCAGGCGCAGCCAGTCGTGCGGACGCCAGTTGATCGCGGCGGTGATGGCATTGCCGTGCTCGCCCTCGTGCAGGCCCGGCGTGCCAGGCAGTTCTCGCGTGCTGAAGTGATCCAGCCGCAGGGCCGGCCGCCACGCGCCGCGGTTCCAGCCAGCCAGCAGGTAGGCCGCGCGGTAGCGGGTGGTGAACACCAGGCCGGGAACCGGTTCGATCACTGTATCGCCGTCCATCGCCTGCGCCAGCCAGGTGATCGGGCCGGTATCGGTGCTGGCGCCCAGGCTCCAGAAGCGGGTGCGCCAGGCGTACAGGCGCTCGCCGCCCTCGTAGGGTTGCCAGGCTTGCGGGTCGGCATGGTTGTCGTAGTGCATCAGGCTGAGCCGTCCCCAGCCGCGCGCGCGCCAGGTGAGCTGGGCGTAGTTGCCCCACGGGTGGCCGATGCGCCGGAACGGGTCATAGCGCATCGGCGGCTCCTCGCCGTCGTCGCGCACGTAGGCGTCCGGCTCGCGCAGGCGGCTGCCGATCCCGTAGCTCAGGTCGCTGAGCGACCAGCCACGGACCGCCAGCAGGTTGCCGGCCGGATCGTTGCGCTGGAACAGCGCGCCGCGCAGTTCCCAGGTGGCGATCTCGCCGCGCCGCTCGATGCGGCCCTCGGCCCCGACCGCACGCAGTTCCTCGCCGACCCAGCTGTTGATCGCCGAGGGTGTGATCGTCCAGGGGCTGGTCCAGCCGATGGCGTCGTTCTCCAGCGAGACCGGTGGAAAGAACGCGCCGACCTGCACCGAGCCGCGCCAACGGTTCGTTGATACCGGGCGCCAGCGCAGGTACGCCTCCAGCACGTCCACGCCGGCGCGGTCGCCGTCCTGCAGTTGCACGCCTGCCAAGGCAAGCAGCGCGGGTGTGAGCTGCGCGGTGCCGACCAGCGCGGCACCGCCGAAGCGCGCCTCGACGTCGCCTCCGCCGTAACGCGTCTTGCCGAGCCCGCCCTCGACCCAGCTGCGCTCTCCCGGCGCGGCGACCAGGCGGCCATCGACATAACCGTGCAGGCTGAAATCCTGGGCATAGCCGGCCAGCGGCGACGCCATCAGGCAGGCCAGGGCGAGACGGCGAAAGCGAAGCCTCATGCCACTCCGGCCCGCTCGAAGGCAAAGCCCGCCAACTCGGTCGCCGGCAGCGGACGGGCGATGAAGAAGCCTTGCGCATGGTCGCAGCCGATCGCTGCGAGCTGTGCCAGCGCGCCTTCGTCCTCCACGCCCTCGGCGGTGATGCGGAAGCCCAGGCGATGCCCGAGTTCGACGATCGAACGCACGATGGTCTGGTCGCTGGCGTCACGGGCCAAGTGGCGGACGAAGGTTTGGTCGATCTTCAGCTCGCTCACCGGCAGGTGCCGCAGATAGGCGAAGGCGGACTGGCCCACGCCGAAGTCGTCCACCGCGATGCCGACGCCCAGATCAGCCAGCCCGCGCAGCACACGGATCGCCGTTTCCGGCTCGCCGATCACGGCGCGCTCGGTGATTTCCACCGTGAGCTTGCCTGGCGGCAGTCCATGGATGGAGAGCAGGCGCCCGATGCGCAACGGCAGCTCGGGCTCCTCCAGGTCGCGCGCCGAGAGGTTTACCGCCACGTTCAGGGCGAGCCCGCGCGCGTGCCAGCGGCTGGCCTGCGCGATACCGGCGGCCAGCGCCCAGCGGGTCAGCCGCTGGATGTTGCCGGTGTCCTCGGCCATGCCGATGAAATCCTGCGGCGGCACGATCCCGCGACGCGGATGGTGCCAGCGCACCAGCGCCTCGACGCCGTCCACGCGACGCGTGTCCAGCGCAAGCTTGGGCTGGTAGTGCAGCAGCAGGTGGTCGTGGTCGAGCGCTTCGCGCAACTCGCCCATCAGCGACAGGCGCTCGGTCCGGTGCGGGTCGGTCGCCACGTCGTAGAACGCCAGTGGACGGGTGGATCCGGTGGCCGCGAACTGGGCCACCTCGCCATGGCGCAACAGCACCGAGGCCAGCGCGCCATCTTCCGGATACATGGCGATGCCGATCGCCGGCAAGGTGTCGACGCTGACGTCCGCCTCGACATAAGGGGCGTTCAGGGCGTCCAGGATGCGCAGCGCCGCGGCGACGGCCTCGGTACGGTCCGCGCCGGGCAGCCAGGCGACGAACTGGGTGTCGGTCGCGCGCGCCAGGTAGGCCTTCGCGGCAACGCGCCCCAGGCGGGCGCCGACTTCGCGCATCAGCCGGTCATACAGGCCGTGGCCCATGGTCTTGATGATGTCGGGCACGCGCGTGAGGCCGACCATCAGCAGCGCGCCGTGGGTCGTGCCGCTGTCGCGCGCGCGGTCGATCGCCGCCTCGGCCGCCACCCGGTTGGGCAGATCGGTGACCTGGTCGTGCAGGGCCTGCTGGCGGATGCGCTCCTCGCGCTGGCGTACCGCTTCGGCCATCGTGCCGAAAGCCGCCGCCAGCTGGCCGAGTTCGTCGCGCCGATTGAGACTGGGCAGCGCGCGGTAATCGCCCGCTTCGATCCGCCGCGCCGCGCCAGCCAGCGACTCCACCGGACGCGACACGCTGCGCGCGGTCAGCCACGCGCCGATCAGGCCGACCACCAGGCCCAGCCCGAGCAGGAAGCCCCAGGCGATCACCACCGCGCGGAACGGCCGCAAGGCATCGCCCAGCGAGTAACCCAGCACGGCCACCACCGGCGCACTGCTGCGCGCCTGGCTCAGCGGCTGCGCCAGCACCAGGTATTCGTGGCCCTGGATGCGGCGCACCGCCGGGCTGGTCGGCAACTCCTGCCCGGCCAGGCTGGCGACGAGCCCCGTATGCCGGAGCCCCTGCGCCGCGGCGACCCAGCCCGAAGCGTCCGGCCGCACCGCCAGTTCGATGTCGCCCGGCAGCGCGGACAGTTCGCGCAAGTGGGCCAGCAATGCATCGTCCAGCGGCACGTAGACGACCACCAGGCCCACCGGCTGCGGCGCGTAGATCGGTACGACCACCACCCAGTAGGCCTCTGCCTGGAGTGCGACCACCGCGGCGACGCGCCGGTCGAAGGCATGCTCCACCAGGTCGGGAAAGGCGAATCGCTTGCCGTTGGCGTGGGTGTCGGCGGTGTCCACCTCGACCACGCCGTCCAGCCCCACCAGCTGCATGCGCGAGGCGCCGACGCGGCGCCCGTGGTTGCGCAGCACGGAGAACACCGTGCCATGGTCGCGTTCGGCGATGGCCGAGCGCAGCGCATAGTCCAGCGCCATCACCTCCACATTGCCCGCCACGCGCGCCGAGAGGTCGTCCATCTGCGCGACGAAGGCCTGCGCGTTGACCGCCAGCTGGCGCTCGCCTTCGCTGACCATCGCGCGACGGGTCACGCCGTAGACCAGCGCGGCCGTCAACAACTGAACCGTCACCAGCGTGGCGACGAAGAACAGCGCGAGACGGAGGCGGAAGCCGACGACGGTGCGCATGGGCTCAGTAGTCCAGGTGCTCGCGATCGGTGAACCCGCGCGGATCGGGAATCAGCCACAGGGTGAAGTCGGCATGTTGCGCATCCGTCCCCTCGCCCACCGCCGCTACCTCGCTGGGCTGCGCCTGGCCGGGCCGCAGTTGCGGGTGCCACACGGTCACCGTGTAGCTCCCCGGCGGAAGCTGGTCGAACACCACCTGCCCCTGCGAGGGCGTCACCTTGGCCTGCTCGGACGTGACCAGCAGGTAGGCGATCATGTGGTCGTGGATGTTGCAGCCAACTGCGACCAGGCCGGGCTTGTCGAGCGTCGTCGGGGGCGAGCTTTCGCCCGGGCGCAGCAGGAACTCGAACGCCTTGGCCTCGGAGAACGAATAGACGTGGTGGCGCGTGCCGTCGCTGTTGCGGAAGACCACCCGGTCGCCCGGCCGGACCGCCTGCACGTAGGGAATGAAGGTCTCGTCGCGCTGGTCGACGTAGCGGGTCACCGGCGCGGGCGCCGGCTGGGTGGACGGGCTGGCCGGAGTCACGGTAACTACCGCGTCACCCACGGCATGTCCGCCGCTGTCGCTGACCCGCACCACCAATTGGCCGGCCCACAGCGGACCCGCGCAGCCGGCCAGCAGCCAAGCCAACAATAGTCGCCTGCGCATCACGCGCACTCCTGGATTCCCCGGGGCTAGCCTAACCCATGCCTCCGCGCCCCGGTCAATGGGTGCCAGCGGGCGAACGATCCGTTCAAACCACGGCCATTTGCCGGCGCGGAGCGCACCCTTATCTTGCTTGTCTGGCCGGCAACCACGCCTGGCAGGAGGGCACGATGATCGAACGCAGGGCTTTTGACACCTTGGGCGGGGCCAACCACGGCTGGCTCGATGCCAAACACCACTTCTCCTTCGCCGGCTATCACGATCCCGCCCGCATGGGCTGGGGCGCGCTGCGGGTCTGGAATGACGACACCATCGCGCCGCGCAGCGGCTTCCCGCCGCACCCGCACGCGGACATGGAGATCATCACCTACGTGCGCGAGGGGGCAATCAGCCATCGCGACAACCTGGGCAACGACGGGCGCACCGTCGCGGGCGACGTGCAGGTGATGAGCGCGGGCAGCGGCATCACGCACGCCGAATACAACCTGGAGCCCGACACCACCCGCATCTTCCAGATCTGGATCATTCCCGACCGGCCGGGGGGCGCGCCGTCCTGGGGAGCCCGTCCCTTCCCCACCGGCGAGCGTGCAGGGCGTTTCGTCGCGCTGGCGAGCGGCCTTCCGGGCGACTCCGATGCCCTGCCGCTGCGCGTACAGGCACGCGTTCTGGGCGCCACGCTGCGTGCTGGCGAACAGGCGGACTATCCACTGGGGGCCGGTCGCTACGCGTATCTGGTCCCGGCCAGGGGCGCCATCGAGGTCAACGGCGTGCGGATCGATGCGCGCGACGGTGCGGCCATCCGCGACGAGCCCGCGCTCCGGGTCACCGCGATCGAGGACGCCGAGCTGGTGCTGGTCGACGTTCCCGCCTGAGGCGACACGCCGCATACACGGGGCGTCGTAGCGTGCCGGGGTCCGCCGGAGGACCCCCGCATGCCCCAGCCAACCGGACGCCAGCGCCTTGCCGGCGCCGAGGATCCGAACGAAGCCGACGCCCGCGACGGCTTTTCGCTGTCGCGCCAGGAACGGGGCGAGGTCGAACAGAAGCGCCCGCCGCGGGTAGCCGTGCTGCACGAGACCATCCGCCTCGAAGGCGAAGAGGAACTCAGCCGCGGCCTGCTCGCCCTGAGCCTTTCAGCGCTCGCCGCCGGACTCTCGATGGGGTTCTCGATGCTGGCGCGCGGTTTGTTGCACCGGCACCTGGAGAGCGTACCGGGCGCCTTCCTCATCGAGAGCCTGGGCTACCCGTTTGGCTTCCTCGTGGTGATCCTCGCCCGCCAGCAGTTGTTCACCGAGAACACGATGACTGCCGTGCTGCCGCTGATGACGCACCCGAACCTGCGCAAGCTCGGCTCGCTGCTGCGGCTCTGGTCGGTGGTGTTCGCCGGCAACCTGGTCGGCACCGCGCTGTTCGCCTACGGCATCCTGCACATGCAGCTGTTCGACGAGCCCACACGGACGGCGCTGCTGGGCATCGGCACCGAAGTCATGGGCAACACGCCGCTGCAGATGTTCACCAAGGGCATCGTCGCCGGCTGGCTGATCGCCACCATGGTGTGGCTGGTGCCGGCGGCCGAGCACGCGAAGATCGCGGTGATCGTGCTGACGACCTACCTGATCGCGCTGGGTGGCTTCACGCACATCATCGTTGGGTCGGTGGAGACCTTCTACCTGGTGTTCGCCGGAAAGCTTTCGTTCGGCGGCTTCGTCACGGCATTCGCGCTGCCCACGCTGGCTGGCAACATCGTCGGCGGCAGCTGCATCTTCGCGCTCATCAGCCACGCGCAGGTGCGTAGCGACGAGGCCGAGGAGGACCAGGCGCAAGATCCGGAGGGCGCAGGCGTGCGGCGTGACCGACCCTGACGGCATGACCGATCACACTCCTGCCGACGCGCTGCATGCCATCGACTGGCCAGCCATCCATGCCGCGCTCGATGCCCATGGGTACGCCCAGTTGCCTGGCCTGCTATCACCACAGGCCTGCAGCGAGCTGGCTGCGCTCTATCCCTGTCGCGAGCACTTCCGGAGCCGCGTGGTGATGGCCCGCCATGGCTTCGGCAAAGGCGAATACCAGTACTTCGACTATCCCCTGCCGGCGCAGGTCGAGGCGCTGCGCACGGGCATGTATCCACGGCTGGTACCACTGGCCAACCGGTGGAACGAAGCGATGGGGATCGAGGTTCGATACGCGCCGGCGCACGCGGACTATCTCGCGCACTGCCACGCCGCCGGCCAGACGCGGCCCACGCCGTTGCTGCTGCGCTACCAGACGGGCGACTACAACTGCTTGCACCAGGACCTGTACGGGGAGCACGTATTCCCGTTGCAGATGGCGGTCCTGCTGTCCGTGCCAGGCATCGACTTCACCGGTGGCGAGTTCGTGCTTACCGAGCAGCGGCCGCGCATGCAGTCGCGCGCCGAGGTGGTGCCGCTTGCGCAGGGGGATGCCGTGGTCTTCGCGGTACATCATCGCCCCGTGCAGGGCACGCGGGGCAGCTACCGGGTGAACCTTCGCCATGGCGTGAGCCGGCTGCGCAGCGGGTCACGCTACACGCTGGGCATCATCTTCCACGACGCTGCCGCATAGGGAGGGCGCGCGAACGCGACCTGGCTAGTGCGGCGCGCTTCCGTACACCTGCCCGCCGCCACCGGCGCGGAACAGGGTTCCTTCCGGCGCTCTGGCCGGCATGTCGCGCTGCTGCCGATGCGCCTGCATGGCCGCCATCTTGTCACCCAGCGACGGCAGTAGCTTCGACACCGCCGTGTCCAGCTTGGCCATCGCCCCGACGGTGACATCGCGACCACCCTCCGTCGCCGCCTCGAGGATCGCCTCGGCGACGCGATGCGGATCGATCATCGGCGAGGGAAGCTTCGGTTCCTGTGCCATGTAATTGCGCGCGTGCTGCGGATAAGGCGTGTTGACCGCCGTCGGCTGGATCAAGGTGATCGACACCGGCGCTTCGTCCAGTTCCGCCACCTCCACGCGCAAGGCGTCGGTGAAGCCCTTCACCGCATGCTTGGAAGCCGAATACATGCCCTGAAAAGGAATGACCGCGTCGGATACCTCGCTGCCGAGGTTGATCAGCGCGCCACCGCTTTGGCGCAGATAGGGCAACGCCACCAGCGATCCGTTGACCACGCCCCAGAAGTTGGTGTCGAACAGGCGACGGCTGTCCGCCTCACTCACTTCGTCGAGCCTCCCATAGATCGCCACGCCGGCGTCGTTCACCCAGGTGTCGATGCGTCCGAAGCGCTGGATCGCTGCCGCCGCGAGGTCTTGCAGTTGCTCCCGGTCACCGACGTCGGTGGGCACAGCGATCGCTTCGCGCCCGGCCTCGGCGATCTGCTTCACGACAGCCTCCAGCGTGTCGCCGCTGCGCGCGGCCAGCACAACGCGTGCGCCCTTCTCCGCGGCGAGCAGCGCCGTACACAAGCCAATGCCGCTGGAAGCACCGGTGATGACCATGATCTGCTGGTCGAGCGGCTTCAATCGGGCGGCCATGAACTTGTCCTGCATCAAAGGCGTCGAAGCACATCACAGCAGCGGTTCAATGGCGGTGAACGAAGGTTGTCGAGTAACAGGCTGTCAGGCACACGGACTTCGCTCGACCACGCGGGTGCGTTGTTGCGTGACGGCCTGCTTGCACACCTCATTCACGTGATGGGTCTTCACAATGAATTTCTCGCATGAACGCCGCTGGTCTTGCCTCGACAGGGATACCGGTCATCCACGCAACCGATGGCCTTCACCTCCCAAGCATGTCCACTGGATGAACGTTAGCCGAATTTAAACTGCACCTATCCGGCACTTGCCAGCCGGCTTCACCGCCACTACCCTCCCGCCGACTTCAGATTGATGCCCATCGCTCACGGGCATCTGCACGCGACGAACCGGAGGGGTCCGGATCGGCGCGACCCGGCAGCAACATCGCCGGATGGAACAACCGCTCCACGCGGGAACAATCCAGGCAGCAGCCGCCATTCCGCAGACCGCAGACGGTCGCGATCAACAGTGCGCGCGCCAACGATCACGCCGGCTAATGATCAGCCAGCCTAACGCCACACTCCCGTGGCAAAGCGTCACGACTCTTGTTTCGGTCGCGACGATTCATCCAGGTGGTAACGGCCTGCCCGCCCGTCCACCGCAACGGCGCACGAGATGGAAGTTTCATCCCGCGCGTACAGCACGCTGGAGGCAGACAATGAAACTTTCCATGCTGTTGTGGCTGACGTCCGTACTGCCCCAGCCGATCGCCGACCAGGCCTGCCTGGCGACGACCGTGTATCTGGAGGCCCGCAGCGAGTCGACCATCGGTCAGCTCGCCGTCGCAGAAGTCGCCTTGCGTCGCCGCGAACGCGGCCGCTGGGGCGACACCGTCTGCAAGGTGGTGGCGGCCCCTCACCAGTTCGCCATTACGGCCACGCCCGGCTCCTACGACATCGCCAATTTCAGGGCCTTCACCAAGGCCTGGAAGATTGCCGGCTACTCGATGGAGAACTGGGCCTTGCCGCTGGCCCAGCGCCAGCTGCTCGTTCCTCACGCGGATCACTTCGCCACTGTGGCGATCGCGCCGGCGTGGTCGCTCAACCACACCAGCACCACGATCGGCGAACACCGTTTCTACGCGGTCAACTGATAAAGATTTCCGGCAGCAAAAAAGGCCCTCGCGAGAGGGCCTTCTTTTTTGGACGCCTATACGTCCGAACGCCTACATGGCATAGACGTGGTCGCCGCGGACCTGGGCGTAATCGCCGACACGAAGGCCAGGATCTTCCTTCTGCGTCACCGTGGCGTATTGCCCGTTGTCCAGGCGTACCGTGATGCGCCAGGCGGGCGTCTCGCCGTTGCCCGAACGCTTGCCGACCTGATTGCCGACCACGCCGCCAGCCACCGCGCCGGCGACCGTCGCCGCCTTGCGACCATCGCCCTTGCCGACCTGGTTACCCAGTACACCACCGGCCACCGCGCCGATCACCGCACCCAACGTGCCATGGCCGTTGTCCTGGACATAGACCTGTTGGATGTCCTGCACCACGCCGCAGTTCTGGCAGCGTGTACTGCCATAGCTGGAGCTCTGGTAGCCGCCGTTGTTGTAGCCGCCATTGTTGTTGTACGGGCCCGTGGCGCAACCGCCGAGGGCGAGGCTGCCCGCCAAAGCGGCGGCCAGCGCGACATTGCGTGATCGGTTGAACATGGCGCGACTCCTCGATGTGGGATGGGGTCGATGATCGCGTGCGGTCCGTCCATGGACCGCATAGATTGTGTCAGCCCGTTATTGCGCGTCGGAAACCGAGACGACACCCTCTTGCACCTGGACGCGATCGCCCGGGTCATGGTCCATCCGCGTCGTGCGGGTGACACCGTTGTATTCGTAACGCACGTTGTAGCCGACCACCTTGGTGCTGGAGTCGTTGACCGTCTCGCACTTGCGCTCGGTCGTGGTGGTGACCTTGGCTTCCTGGCGGTTCTCCTGGATCTTCTTGCCCGCGTAACCGCCCGCGACCGCGCCGGCAACGGTGGCCAGAGTCTTGCCCTTGCCGCCGCCGACCTGGTGGCCGAGCAGGCCACCAGCGACCGCGCCGATCGCCGTGCCGGCGATCTGGTGCTGGTCCTTCGGCGGCTCGTTATGCGTGACAACCTCGTCGTGGCATACCTGGCGCGGGTTGTTCACCGTCTTGCGAATCGGGTCAACGCTGACCACGCGCGCGTACTTGGCGCCATTGTCCGCGCCCGAGGCGGTGGACGCGGCATTGGCCAGGCCGGCATCGGCACTGGCGTCGCGGTTGCAAGCCGAAATGCCCATCGCAAGCGCAGCCGCGATCCCCACCTGAAGCGCATTGACCATCAACCTGTTCATGACTTGCCTCTCCTTCGTTTCATTTCATGCGGCGTGGCGGGCGCGCCATGCGTCCACCTTCACCTGCGGGACCATTGAACCTTCGCCATACTGAATCCGGCCTAGACATTCTTCCCTATGCGCAACCGAAGTGACGAACGCGTGACGGAACACTCACATCCGCCTGCCTCCCTGCCCGTCCCCTGGCTGGTCGACAGCCACGTGCATATCGACGATGCCAGCTTCGACCGCGACCGCGCGCAGGTATTGGCCTGCGCCGCCGAGGCGGGCGTGCGTTCGATGGTGGTGCCGGGCATCGACGCGGCGAGTTGGCCGCGCATCGACGCATTGTGCCAGCGGCACCAGGGGCTCTACCCCGCATACGGCCTGCATCCTCTGTTTCTCGCGCAGCACCGGCCCGAACACCTGGACGCGCTGCGCGAGCGCCTCGGCAGCGGCAATCCCGTCGCATTGGGCGAGATCGGCCTGGACTTCTATGTGCAGGAACTCGACCGCGAGCTGCAGCAGTACTACTTCGAACAACAACTGGCATTGGCGCAGGAATTCGACCTGCCGGTGATCGTGCACGCCCGCCGCGCGGTGGAAGAAGTCGTACTCGCCCTACGCCGCTTTCCTGGCCTGCACGGCGTCGTGCACAGCTTCGCCGGCAGCGAGCAACAGGCCGAGCGGCTCTACGAAATGGGATTCATGCTCGGCATCGGCGGTCCGGTCACCTACCCGCGCGCCAAACGGCTGCGCAGTCTGGTCGCGAACATGCCGATCGACTATCTGCTGCTGGAGACGGACGCGCCCGACCAGCCGAATGCCGGCCACCAGGGGGCACGCAACGAGCCGATCCGGATGCTGGAAACGTTGCAGACGATAGCCGGACTGCGCGACGGGTCCGCCGAGGCTATCGCCGCCGCCACCACGACGAATGCCTGTCGCCTGTTCGGCCTCGCTCCTCCAGCCTCACTGTAGGAGCGCACCCTGTGCACGACCCGCGTCACGGCGGGTCACCCGTCGTGCGCGTTTGCCTCCGGCGGCACTTGCCTGTGTTTTCCTCCCGCGCTATTTTTGTTCACTGGTGAACTATGAGCTGGTGAAATGGCGCGCTTGGGCGACTGTATCGTAATGATGGACGAGGGGATCGGCCGGGTGAGCCAGGTCATCCCCGACATGCCTGCCGCCGAGGCCCGTCTCACCCGCCTGCTGCTGATGGTCGGCCACGCCTTCGACGAGGCGGTGGAAGAGGCGCTCAAGCCGCACAAGGTCAACCACAGTGACTTCCTCACGCTGATGATCCTGTACAGCCGCCCGGACGGCAGTTCGACGCCAGGCGAGCTGTGCGATTACACCTCCCAGGGCGCCACCAACATGACCCGCATCGCCAATGCGCTGGTCAAGCGCGGGCTGATCACGCGCGGCGCCAGCGAGGAAGACCGCCGACGCGTAGTGATCCGTATCACCCCGGCCGGGCGACGCTTCGTCCAGAAGTTGCTGCCGCCCCTGTTCCCCCGCGTGAGTGCGGCATTCGCTGGTTTCAGCGATGCCGACAAGCGCAATTTCGGCCGCCTGCTACGCAAGCTCGCCGACAACCTCGACCAGCTGGACGAGGCCACCTCCCGGAAGGACGCTCCATGAAACCTGCCCTGCTCCGCCTTCGCACTGCGCTGGCCGCGGCAACCGCGCTGGCGCTGGCCGCATGTGCCACGCCGCCGGCGAAGCTGTCCCCGCCGCAGCTTCGCGACGACGTGCCGCTTGCTGGTCTGGAAACGGCCACGCGCGCCGGCTGGCCCGACGCCCAGTGGTGGCACGCCTACGACGATCCGCAGCTCGACGAGCTGATGGACCGCGCGCTGCGTCAGGCGCCGGATCTCGCGCTGGCGCAGAGCCGCGTGCAGGGCGCCGAGCAGTCCGCCCGCCTGGCCGCTGCCCAGATGGGGCTGACGGTCAACGGCAACGTGCAGTACGCGCGCCAGCGCATGAGCGAACACGGCCTGATTCCGGCGCAGTTCCTCGGCTTCACCTGGTACAGCCAGGCGGATCTGGGCGTGCAGCTGAAGTACGACTTCGACTGGTGGGGCAAGAAACGCGCGACGGTCGAAGCGGCGCTGGACCAGGCGCATGCCGCCGAGGCCCAGCGCAGCGCGGCCGCACTGGCGCTCCAATATGCCGTTGCCAGCACCTACTTCGGCTGGCAGGCGGACCAGGCGCGGCTGGCGCTCGCCGACCAGTCGCTCGCCGCCGGCGAACAGTTGCTGCACATCGCCCAACTGCGCGTACGCCAGGGCGTCGACCTGGCGGACACCGCAGAGCAGGCACAGGCGCAGTTGGCGCAGCTTCGGCAGATGCGCACCGCCATCGAGGGCTCGGCCAGGATCAACCGCGTGGTGCTCGCCTCGCTGCTGGGCGTATCGCCGTCCGAACTGCCCGAACTCAAGGCCCGCCCGCTGCCCACCGTCGCCCCCGGCCTGCCCGAGCACGCGAGCCTGGACCTGATCGCCCGACGCCCCGACATCGCCGCCAGCCGCTGGCAGGTCGAGGCCGCGCTCAAGCAGACCGACGTGGCGCGCGCGCAGTTCTTCCCGGACCTCAGCCTCACCGCGCTGGCCGGCCTCTCCAGCATCGACATGGGCAAGCTGTTCACGCCCGGCAGCCGCGTCTTCGCGGTGACGCCCGCGCTGCACCTGCCCATCTTCGAGGGCGGCGCGCTCGAGGCGAACTACGGTCTCAGCCGCGCGCAGCTCGACAGTGCCGTGGCGCAGTACCGCAGCACGGTGCTGGCAGCCGCGCGCGACGTCGCCACGCAAGCGCTGGGGGCCGAGCAGTTGGCCGCGCAGCGCGAGCAGCAGCAGGCGCAACTGGCCGCGGACGAGCGCCTGCTCGCCAACGCCCAGGCCCGCCTGCGCCAGGGTGTGCGCGATGGCCGCGAAAGCCTTGCCGCCGAACTCGTCCTGCTGCAGCAGCGCGACGCGCAGACCCAGCTCCGCGCACAGGCGCTGGCCACCGACCTGGCGCTGATCAAGGCGCTCGGCGGCGGCTATCGCAGCGAAACCCCTTCCGAAACCGCATCCAACTCCCCTTCCCCCGGAGCCGACCATGAGCGCCACTGAAGCCGACAAGTCCGCCGACAACGACAGCGGCCTGGCCGCCAAGAATCCAGCCAAGCGCAGGCGCGTACTGCTCATCGTCGCAGGCGTGTTCATCCTGATCGCGCTCGTCTGGCTGCTGTTGTGGCTGTTCGTGTTCTCGCATCGCGAGAAGACCGACAACGCCTACGTCGGCGGCAACCAGGTGACGATCTCTTCTCAGGTGCCCGGCACCGTGGTGGCGATCATGGCCGACGACACCCAGCGCGTGGAGGCCGGCCAGGTGCTGGTGAAGCTGGACCCGACCGACGCCCAGGTCCGTCTGGCGCAGGCACGCAGCGCGCTTGCCCAGGCGGTGCGTGGCGTGCGCCAGCAGACCAGCTCGGCCAGCGGCGCCGACGCGCAGGTCACCGCGCGCAGGCTGGAGCTGGACAAGCTCGAAGCCGACCTGAAGCGGCACCTGCCGCTGCTGTCCGCGCACGCCGAATCGCCCGAGATCGTGCAGCACCTGCGCGACGGCGTGGCACAGGCGCGCGCTGGCCTGGAAGCGGCCAAGGCGCAGGCCGCGGCCGCGCATGCCGCAGTCGAAGGCACCGACGTAGCCGAGAACCCGGCCGTACTGCAGGCCCGCGCCAACTTCCGCGCCGCCTGGATCGCCGCGCAGCGCAACGCGATCCTGGCGCCCGTGTCCGGCTACGTGGCCCAGCGCAGCGTGCAACTGGGCAACAGCATCGCGCCCGGCCAGCAACTGATGACGGTGGTGCCGCTGCATGACTTGTGGATCGACGCCAACTTCAAGGAGGGCCAGCTGCAGCACATCCGCATCGGCCAGCCGGCCACCATCGAGGCCGACGTCTACGGCGGCGACGTGGAATACCACGGCAAGGTCGTCGGCCTGGGCGCCGGCACCGGCAGTGCCTTCTCGCTGCTGCCGGCGCAGAACGCCACCGGCAACTGGATCAAGGTGGTGCAGCGCGTACCCGTGCGCATCGCGCTGGACAACCGGGAACTGGACAAGCACCCACTGCGCGTGGGCTTGTCGACCGACGTGACCGTGGACATCACGGACGATCGCGGCCCGGTGCTGGCACAGGCGCCGGCGCAACAGCCGGTCGCGCAAACGAGCGTGTATGACCGCCTGATGGGCAAGGCCGAGGACGAGGCCCAGCGCATCATCCAGGCCAACCTGCCCCGCGCCGCCAAATAACCTGAAGGCCCCTCCCCATGGCCGCCACGCCCAACGACACCCACAAGCCGCTGCCGCCCCTGCATGGCGCGGCGCTGGTGCTGCTCACCATCGCCGTCGCGTTCAGCACCTTCATGGAAGTGCTGGACATGACCATCGTCAACGTGGCCGTGCCGCACATCGCCGGCAGCCTGGGCGTGAGTCCGAGCGAAGGCACCTGGACGATCAGCTCCTACGCGCTGGCCAGCGCGATCATGCAGCCGTTGACCGGCTGGATCGCGCGACGCTTCGGCGAGGTGCGCAGCTTCGTCGTGTCGGTGCTGCTGTTCGTCACCTTCTCGATGGTGTGCGGTCTGGCCACCTCGATGCCGCTGCTGGTGATCGCACGACTGCTGCAGGGCGCCGGCTCCGGCCCGATGGTGGCGCTGTCGCTCACCCTGCTGTTGTCGAGCTATCCGAAGGCCAAGCAGGGCATCGCGCTGGCATTGTGGGCGATGACCGTGGTGGTGGCGCCGATCTTCGGCCCGATCCTTGGGGGCTGGCTGACCGACAACTTCTCCTGGCCGTGGATCTTCTACATCAACCTGCCAGTTGGCCTGGCCGCGGCGGTGATCACCTGGGGCCTGCTACGCAAGCGCGAGACAAAGACCGCCAAGACGCCGATCGATGCGGTCGGCCTGGGATTGCTGGTGGTCGGCGTGGGCGCGCTGCAGTTCATGCTGGACAACGGCAACGACCATGACTGGTTCGCCTCGCCGATGATCACCACGCTGGGCATCATCGCACTGGTCTGCCTGACCTTCCTGATCGTCTGGGAACTGCACGCCAAGCACCCGGTGGTGGAGCTCGCGCTGTTCAAGGAGCGCAACTTCACCGTGGGCGTGATCGCCCTGACGCTTGGCATGTTCGCGTTCTTCGGCATCAACGTGGTGTTCCCGCTGTGGTTGCAGGTGACCCTCGACTACACCGCCACGTGGGCGGGCCTGGCGACCGCGCCGGTGGGCGTGCTGGCCTTCCTGATGGCGCCGATACTCGGTCGCAACCTGCACCGGCTCGAGTTGCGCGGCGTGGTGACGTTCTCGTTCATCGTGTTCGCCATCACCTCCTACTGGTTTTCCACCTTCAACAGCCTGGCCTCGTTCTCGTCGCTGGTGTGGCCGCGCTTCGTGATGGGCATCGCCATCCCCTGCTTCTTCATCCCGCTCAACCAGATCTACCTGTCCGGATTGCCGCCGGAGCAGATTGCCAGCGCCACCGGCCTGTCCAACTTCTGCCGCACGATGGGGTCGAGCATGTCCACCGCGGTGACGGTGACGCTCTGGCAGCACCGGGGCGAGACGCACCACGCCACGCTGACCGAGAACATCGACGCGACACACCAGGCTGCCACCGGCTTCCTGCAGCAGACATCGCACATGGACCTGTCGCACACGCAGGGCCTGGGCCTGCTCAACCAGCTGGTCACCCGCGAGTCGCTGACCCTGGCGGTGAACGACGTGTTCCTCGCCTGCGCAGTGCTGTTTGTGCTGCTGATCCCGATCCTCTGGTTTGCCCGGCCGCCGTTCGGCAGCGCGGGGGGCGCCGTGGGCCATTGACGCGTAGCGGCATGGGTTTCTTTGCTGCACCGGCGGGTGCAGCATGGATGTCTGGTGCAGCGCAATACGTTCTGCTAGCGTGTGCCGCATGGCACAAAAACTGCGCATCATCAAGAAGTATCCGAACCGCCGGCTCTACGACACGGAGATCTCCAGCTACATCACGCTGGAAGAAGTGCGTCAGCTGGTGCTGGACGGCGAAACCTTCGAGGTCCGCGATGCCAAGAGCGGCGAGGACCTAACCCGCTCGGTGCTGTTGCAGATCATCTCCGAGCACGAGGAAAAGGGGCAGCCGATGCTTTCGCCCCAACTGCTCAGCCAAATCATCCGCTTCTATGGCGACTCGCTGCAGGGCTTCATGGGCCCTTACTTGGAGCGCAGCCTGCAGGTGTTCCTCGACCAGCAGCAGCAGTTCCGCGCCCAGCTCAACAGCCTGATGGGGCAGACACCCTGGTCGATGCTCAACGAGTTGACCGAGCGCAATCTGGATGCGTGGAAGACGATGCAGCGCGGCTTCCTGGACGCCGCCGCGCAGACGCCACCCAACAAGACCCGCAAGGGCTGACAGCTCTATCAAACGACGCTCGTCCGCCAGGACGACCTTCGCCCCTTCTCCCCCTCGGGGAGAAGGTTGGGATGAGGGGCCGGGGCTCGCGGGGAGCCACTCCATAGCTGCCGGACCGACAACCTCGTTCTGACCACTTCTCCGCAAGAGCGGCCCCTCACCCCAGCACTCTCCCCGAGGGGGAGAGGGCGCCAGAACCGCTTCCCCGAGAGGAATAGGCCGCAAGCATTGCAACCCCGCCCCGCTTGCGGAACAGTTCGGCGATGCCCGCAACGGATCGCCCATGAGCAGCAAACCCTCCCTCACCCTGATTGGCGGCGGCCTGGTCGGCGCGCTGCTGGCCCAGCAACTGGCGCGGCGCGGCTTCGCCGTCGACGTGTTCGAAAAGCGCGCCGATCCGCGCTTGGCCGGCTTTGCCGGTGGTCGGTCGATCAACCTGGCGCTGGCCGAGCGTGGACTGCAGGCGCTGCGTAGCGCGGGCCTGGCCGAGGACGTGCTGCGGCACGCGGTCATGATGCGCGGCCGGATGGTGCACACCATCGACGGCCGCAGCGGGCTGCAGCGATACGGCGTGGACGACAGCGAGGTGATCTGGTCGGTATCCCGTGGCGGCCTCAACATGCTCTTGCTGGATGCGGCCGAAGCAGCCGGCGTGCGCTTCCATTTCGGCCAGGGCCTGGTATCGGCCGACTTCGATGCCGGGCGCATGCGCGTGGCCGACCTCGACGGGATCGAGCGCGAACTCGACGCGCCCGTACTGATCGGCGCTGACGGCGCCGGCTCCAGCCTCCGCGCGGCGATGAACGCCCATCATCCGCTGGGCGAGCGCACCGAGTGGCTGGGACATGGCTACAAGGAACTGGAAATTCCACCTGCTTCCCGCTTGCCGCCGGCGCTGCTCCGCGACAGTGGCGGCCATGATCAGTTCGCGATCGAACCCAACGCGCTGCACATCTGGCCCCGTGGCGGCTACATGTGCATCGCCCTGCCCAATACCGAGGGCAGCTTCACCGTCACGTTGTTCCTGCCTGCGCAGGGACCGCACCCGAGCTTCGCAACCCTCCCGGATGCGCGCGCTGCCGAGCAGTTCTTCTGGGACGACTTCGCCGACCTGCTGCCCCTGCTGCCCGCCTTTGCCGAGGACTTCGACGCGCATCCGGTGGGCACACTGGCCACGCTCTATCTCGATCGCTGGCACCTTGGCGGTCGCGCCTTGCTGGTGGGCGACGCCGCCCACGCCATCGTGCCCTTCCACGGCCAGGGCATGAACTGCGGTTTCGAAGACACCGTGGTGCTGGCGGGACTGCTCGACGGCAGCGATCCGGCCCAGGCATTCGCCGAGTTTCAGCGCATCCGCCAGCCCAACGCCAATGCGATCGCGACGATGGCGCTGGAAAACTACGTGGAGATGCGCGACTCGGTCGCGGACCCGCGCTACCTGGCCAAGCGCGAACTCGGCGCACGCCTGGCCGCGGCAGCGCCGGAGCATTTCATGGCACGCTACCGCATGGTCACCTTCACTCACCTGCCCTACGCCTACGCGCTCGAGCGCGGGCGGGCGCAGGACCTGCTGCTGGAGCAGTTGCTGCGCGACTCCAATGATGCGGCCTCGGTCGATCTGGACGCCGCCATCACCACGCTCAAGGCCACGCTGCCGCTCCTGCCGCCGCTGCGCCATGGATGAGGAGCTGCTGAAGGCCTACTGCCGCAGCGCCTACCGCGTGCGTCTGCGAACCGGCGGCACCGCGATCATCCGGATCGGCGAGCCCTTGCCCGTAGCGTTGCGGGAGTTGGCCAACAACCGCGACTGGGGCTTCTTCACCGCCTGGAACCCGCGATCCCGGCCGCAGTCGCCCGCGACCAACCGCGCGACGCAACGGCGCCTGCTGGCCGATCTACGGGCCGACGCCTCACTCGACATCCATCCGGCGCTGGGCAAGGGAACCGATGGCTGGCGCGAACCGAGCTTCTGGATCGTGGGGATCGCCCCGGATGCACTGGAGCGGCTGGGCGACCGATACGGACAGAATGCCTGGCTGGTCGGGCACGGCGCGGGGGCGGCGGAGTTGCGCTTGCGGTGAGGGGTTGGCTTCCGGCGAGGCTTCCCCCATCCGCCTGGCCGCACCTTCCCCCGCGTGCGGGGGAAGGCTCGGACGGGTGACATATCGGTCCTTCCCCGTTTCACGGGGGAACTTGCGACAAGACTTCCCCACATCCGCCTGTCGGCACCTTCCCCCGCGTACGGGGGAAGGCTTTGGAGGGATTCGAGCCTTCCCCCGTACGCGGGGGAAGGTGCCCGAAGGGCGGATGGGGGAAGCCTTGCCTGGAACCCTCCCAAGTGCGCCTCCACACCGCATGGACAACCCGCGCATGCATTGCGGACAATTCCCCGGATGACTTCCTCCCCCGCCATCCCGCTGCTTGAAGCGCGGGGCCTGTCCTTCCTGCGTGCCGACGAGCCGGTGTTCGGCCCGCTGGACTTCGCGCTGCATGCGGGCGAGCTGACGCTGGTCGAGGGCGACAACGGCAGCGGCAAGACCACGCTGCTGCGGCTGCTAGCCGGCTTGCTCCACGTCGGCGAAGGCGAATTGAGCTGGCGCGGGGAACGCTGGAGCCGCGACGCGTGCGCCGGCGAAGTGCTGTTCCTCGGCCACCAGTTGGGCCTGAAGATGGACATGAGCCCCCGCGAGAACCTGCACATCGTCGCCGGGCTGCACGGCATGCGCGAGGGGCGCAACGCCGCCTCCGTGCTGACCGAGGTCGGGCTGGCCGGCTACGAAGACGAACCGGTGCGTCGCCTGTCCGCGGGCCAGAAGAAGCGCGCCGCGCTGGCCCGGCTGTTGCTGCTGCCCGCCGTCCTGTGGCTGCTGGACGAACCGTACGCGAACCTGGACCGCGCAGGCATCGCGCTGGTCAACCGGCTGCTGGAGATGCACGTGGTCGGGGGTGGTGCGGCGCTGGTGACCAGCCATGGGGCGGTGAGCTTCCATGGCGGCGAGCCCAAGCGGATTCGCATGCATGGCTGACGTGGCTCACAGGTGGTCGGCCGGGGTGTCTCGAACGAAGGGCCTCCCCCTCTCTCCCGTCTGTGCCAGGGGAGAGCGCGTCTGGAGGGCCGCGGCGTGAATCAGGCATCCGTTTCCCGCGCCTGTGCGGCGGTGCTGCGGCGCGATCTCACGCTTGCCTGGCGGCGCCGCGGCGACATTGCCATGCCGGTACTCTACGCGTTGATCGTGGCCACGCTGTTCCCCTTCGCCCTGGGGCCCGAAGACGCACTGCTGCAACGCATCGCGGGCGGCGTCGTGCTGGTCACCGTGCTGCTGGCCATGTTGCTGGCGCTCGATGCCATGTTCCGGAGCGATATCGAGGACGGCTCACTCGAGCAACTTGTGCTCGCCCCACAGCCACTGGCGCTGATGCTCGGCATGAAGATTCTCGCGCACTGGCTCACTACCGCCCTGCCGCTGATCGTGATCGCACCCCTGCTGGCCGGCATGCTGCACCTGCCCGTGCCGGTGATGGGCGTGCTCATGCTCGCCCTGTTGCTGGCCACGCCGATGCTCAGCCTGCTTGGCGCCGTGCTGGTCGCACTGACGGCCGGAACGCGGCGCTCTGGTATGCTGCTCGCCTTGATGCTGCTGCCACTGTGCGTGCCGGTGGTCATCTTTGCCGCAGGTGCGGTTGCGGCCGCCCAACAGGGGTTACCGTGGGTGGCCCCGATCGCCTGGCTCGGCGCGGCGCTCGTCCTCGCCCTGGTGCTCGCACCGCTGGCCTGCGCCGCCGCCCTTCGCATTGCTTTGGACGCATAAGACCATGTCCAAGTGGATCCCCCTCTGGCTGCACAAGCTCGGCTCGCCGCCGATCTTCTACCGCTTTGCCGGCACGCTTCGGCCATGGTTCCTGGCGCTGGCGCTGATTGCCGGCGCGATCGGCCTGTACGGCGGTCTGGTGCTCGCCCCGGCCGACTACCAACAGGGCGACGCCTACCGGATCATCTTCATCCACGTGCCCAGCGCATGGATGGGGCTGTTCATCTACGGGGTCATGGCGGTGGCCTCGTTCATCGCGCTGGTCTGGCGGATCAAACTGGCCGAGGCGGTCGCGATGGAATCGGCGCCGATCGGCGCGGCCTTCACCTTCATCACCCTGGTCACCGGCTCGTTGTGGGGCAAGCCCATGTGGGGCACCTGGTGGACCTGGGATGCGCGGCTGACCTCCGAGCTGGTGCTGCTGTTCCTCTACCTGGGCGTGATCGGGCTGTACCACGCGTTCGAGGATCGCCGCCAGGGCGCCCGCGCCGCCGCGTTCCTGGCCATCATCGGCATCATCAACGTGCCAATCGTGCATTTCTCGGTGAACTGGTGGAACACGCTGCACCAGGGTTCGACAGTGCGCATCCTGGGTCCGTCCAAGATCAGCATGGACATGCTCTGGCCGCTGCTGACCATGATGGTTGCGACCAAGCTGTACTATGTCGCCAGCCTGTTCGGGCGCGTGCGCGCCGACCTGCTGGAACTGGAAGGCGGCAAGGACTGGGTGCGCAGGATCGCCACCGGCGATAAGGCCACGGGAGAGCAGGCATGAGCCAGTTCCTCGCCATGGGCGGCTACGCCGCGTACGTGTGGCCGGCTTATGCCGTGTTTTTCCTCGTGCTGCTCGCCGATTTCATTTCCCCGCTGCTGCGCCGCCGCCGCAACCTGCGTGAACTTCGCGCGCGCCTGGCGCGTCAAACGGCGCGCCAGCAACGCGCTGCCTCGCCCGCCGTGAATCCATGAACCCGACCCGCAAACGCCGCCTGATCATCGTCCTGCTCGTGCTCGCCGCCGCCGTGGTGGCGGTGGGACTGACCGTATTCGCCCTGCAGCAGAACATGAACTACCTGTTCACCCCCAGCCAGGTGCGCGCCGGCCAGGCCGAGGCGTACAAAACATTCCGCCTGGGCGGCATGGTCAAGGCCGGCTCGATCGAGCGTTCGGGCGACTCGCTGAAGGTCGGCTTCACCGTCATCGACGCCGATGGCGCCTTGCCGGTCGAGTACACCGGCATCCTTCCCGACCTGTTCCGCGACAACCAGTCGGTGATCGCCACGGGACACATGGCTGGCGACCATTTCGTCGCCACCGAAGTGCTCGCCAAGCATGACGAAACCTATATGCCGAAGGAACTGAAGGACGCCATGGAGAAGGCGCACCACGGCAAGGCCGTGGCCGCCAACGAGGCCCCGCAATGACTCCCGAACTCGGCCAGCTCGCCCTCATCCTCGCCATGCTGCTCGCCCTGGCGCAGGGTGTGCTGCCGCTGATCGGCGCCTGGCGCGGCAACCGTGCGTTGATGGCCGTGGCGCGCCCCGCTGCCGCGGGCCAGGCCGTGTTCGTGGCGATGGCGTTCGGCCTGCTGGTGTGGGCCTTCCTCACCTTCGACTTCTCGGTGCAATACGTCGCCGACAACTCGAACCTCGCCCTGCCCTGGTACTACCGCATCGCCGCGGTGTGGGGTGCGCACGAGGGCTCGATGCTGCTGTGGGTGATGATCCTCAACGTCTGGACGGTGGCGTTGGCCGCCTTCAGCCGGCAGCTGCCCGAGGATTTCCTGGCGCGCGTGCTGGGCGTGCTCGGCATCGTGGCGGTGGGCTTCCTGGCCTTCATCATCTTCACTTCCAATCCGTTCGCGCGCCTGTTGCCGATGCCGCCGGACGGCGGCGACCTGAACCCGGTGCTGCAGGACCCGGGCATGACCTTCCACCCGCCCGTGCTCTACATGGGCTACGTCGGCTTCTCGGTGGCCTTCGCCTTCTCCATCGCAGCGCTGCTCGGCGGCGCGCTGGAACAGGGGTGGGTGCGCTGGGCACGGCCGTGGACCAACGCGGCGTGGGGTTTCCTGACCTGCGGCATCGTTGCCGGCAGCTGGTGGGCCTATGCGGAGCTGGGCTGGGGCGGCTGGTGGTTCTGGGATCCGGTGGAGAACGCGAGCTTCATGCCGTGGCTGGTGGGCGTGGCGCTCATCCACGCGCAGGCGGTGACCGAGAAGCGCGGGTCGTTGCGCGCCTGGACCATCCTGCTTTCAATCTTTGCCTTCTCGCTCTCGCTGCTGGGCACGTTCCTGGTGCGCTCGGGCGTGCTGACCAGCGTGCACGCGTTCGCCTCCGATCCGCGCCGCGGCCTGTACATCCTGGCCTTCCTGGCAATCGTGATCGGCGGCTCGCTGCTGCTGTACGCGCTGCGGGCGCCCAAGGTGGCCGGCGGCAAGGCGTTCGCGCTGCTTTCGCGCGAGACGGTGATCGTCATCGCCAACCTGATGTTCACCGTGGCCGCAGCCATGGTGCTGCTGGGCACGCTGTTTCCGCTCATCGGCGACGCGCTGCACCTGGGCAAGGTTTCGGTCGGTCCGCCCTATTTCGGCTTCCTGTTCCCGCTGCTGATGCTGCCGGTGGTGCTGCTTCTGCCATTCGGGCCGTTCCTGCGCTGGGGCAAGAGTGAGGCCGGCCCGCTCAAGAGCGTGTTGTTGCGGGTGACTATCGCCGCAGTCGCCTGCGCCATCGTCGCCGCCTTCTTCGTGGATGGCCAGGCCAAGGCGATCGCCGGCGTGGCGGCCGCCGTGTGGTGCGGCCTCGGCACGCTGCTGTACGTCTACAAGCGCTGGCGCGAGATGCCGCGTGGGCGGCGCTATCCGGCAGAGATGGCCGGCATGTTGCTGGCGCACTTCGGCCTCGGTGTGTTCCTGGTGGGCGTGCTGCTGTCCGAGTCGCTGAGCGTCACCCGCGACGTGCGCATGGCACCGGGCGACACGCAGACCGTGGGCGCCTACACGTTCCGCTTCGACGGGGTGGACGCCACCCGCGGCCCGAACTGGCATGCCGAACAGGGCACGGTAACCGTGCTGCGTGACGGCAAGACGATCGACGTGATGCACCCGCAGAAGCGCACCTACCCGCGCGGCCAGGTGCAGACCGAGTCGGCGATCGACCCCGGCGTGACCCGCGATCTGTACGTGGCCCTCGGCGAACCGATGGACCCCAACAACCTCGAAGGCGCCTGGGCGCTGCGCCTCTACGCCAAGCCCTTCGTGCGCTGGATCTGGGCCGGTGGCCTGTTCATGATGCTGGGCGGCTTCGTGGCCGGTGCGGACAAGCGCTTCCGCGCCAGGCGATCGGCCGCCAAGGTCGCGGCCGAGCCGGTGCTGCCGGCGAAGGAATCGCGCGCATGAGCCGTTCGCTGCCGTTGATCGGCTTTCTCCTGCTGGTGGGCCTGTTCGGTTTCGGCATCTGGTGGAACACGCAGCACGATCCGCGCGAAGTGCCTTCGCCGCTGATCGGCAAGCCCGCGCCGGCGTTCTCACTGCCGCTGCTGGACGACCCCTCCCGGACGGTCAGCAAGGCCTCGATGCTGGGCAAACCTTATCTGGTCAACGTGTTCGCCAGCTGGTGCATCGCCTGCGGCGAGGAACACCCGGTATTGATGGCCGAAGGCCGCTCGCTGGGCGTGCCGCTGGTCGGCTACGACTACAAGGACGCACCCGAGGACGCCAAGGCCTGGCTTGCGCGGCACGGCAATCCGTACGACATGGTGATCGCCGACCAGCCAGGCCGGACTGCGATCGACTTCGGCGTGTATGGCGCCCCTGAGAGCTTCCTGATCGACGCCAAGGGCACGATCCGCTACAAGCACATCGGGCCGTTCACGCCTGAAGTGATTCAGCGAGAGCTCAAGCCGCTGATCGCACAGCTCAAGCAGGAGGCACCATGAACCACGGAGTCCCCTGTAGGAGCGCCCTTGGGCGCGACCATGCGGCATCCGGGTCGCGCCCAAGGGCGCTCCTACAGATGCTCTTCGCGTTGTTCTTGGCCTTCTCCGGCGCGGCAAACGCCCAGGCCATCGATCCGCTCCCCTTCAAGGATCACGCCCAGGAAGTCCGCTTCCAGAACCTCACCCGCCAGCTGCGTTGCCTGGTTTGCCAGAACGAGAACCTGGCCGACTCCAACGCCGACCTGGCGCGCGACCTGCGCCATGAAGTATTCGGGCTGATGCAGCAGGGCAAGACGGACGACCAGATCAAGCAATACCTGGTCGACCGCTATTCCGACTTCGTGCTGTACGACCCACCGGTGAAACCCTCCACCTGGCTGCTGTGGTTCGGCCCCGTGCTGTTCCTGCTGCTGGGCGGCACCCTCGTGCTGGTGACCATCCGCAAACGCGGCCGCGCGGCGCGCATCGACAGCCGGCTGGTCGACAACGCCACGATCGAACAAGGGGACGATTGGTGAAGCTTGCGTTCTACCTGATCGCTGCCGTGATGATCGCGGCGGCGCTCGCTCTGCTGCTCTGGCCACTGGTGCGGCACGGCCGCCGCCAGGGCCGCCCAGGCAGTGTCTTTGCACTCGTGCTCGCATTGGCCTTCGTGGTGCCGCTGGCAGCCGGCGGGTTGTACCTGCTGGTCGGCACGCCGGTGGCGCTGGACGGGGTGACGGCGCAGCCATCGATGGACATCGACCGGGCCGTAGCCGAGCTGCGCGACCACCTCAAGCAGCAGCCGAACGACCTGAAGGGCTGGATGTTGCTGGCACAGACCGAGGCCGCGCTCCACCAGAACGCGCAGGCGCGCGATGCCTACGACCAGGCGCTCCGGCTCGACCCGAAGAATGGTGCGGCGATGGTTGGCTGGGCCGAGGCCGACTCCATGGTGCGCGACGACCACAAGATCGAAGGCCGCGCCCTGGACCTGCTCAAGCAAGCCGTACAGGCCGATCCAGCCAACCAGCGCGGCCTGTGGTTGCTCGGCATCAGCCAGTTCCAGCACGAGGACTACGCCGCTTCGGCCGCCACCTGGCGTCGTCTGCAGCCGCTGCTTGAACCTGGTTCCAACGTGGCCAAGGCGGTGACCGAGCAGATCGCCGTGGCCCAGGCGCGGGCCGGTGGGAAGCCGGCTTCCGCTGCTAGCGCCGAAGGCCCGCATCTCATGGTGCAGGTCCAGCTTGCCCCGGCGTTGCGCGACAAGCTCAAGCCCGGCGCCGCGTTGTTCGTCTACGCACGCGCGCAGCAGGGACCGCCAATGCCGCTGGCCGTAGCGCGGCTGGACGCCGCGCAAATGCCCGCCACCGTCACCCTGACCGACGCGATGGCGATGGCACCGCAGTTCAAGCTCTCCTCGGCGGACAAAGTGTTCGTCGGCGCACGAATCAGCGCCAGCGGCCAGGCCACCGCCCAGAGCGGCGACCTGGAGGGTGATGCGGGCGTGGTCCCGGTGGACCAGGCCGACCCGATACGGATCGTCATCGACAAGGTCCGCCCATGACCACGGAAGCCCCCGACGCCCGCTGCTATCACGCCCTGCCCTCGCCGTTCGCGATGAAGCGTGGCGGCCAGTTGCATAGAGCGCGGGTGGCGTACGAAACCTGGGGGCAACTCGATGCGGCCAGCGCCAATGCCGTGCTGATCCTCACCGGCCTTTCGCCCAGC
The DNA here is from genome assembly GCF_051900415.1 of Frateuria sp. GZRR35. NCBI lineage: Bacteria > Pseudomonadati > Pseudomonadota > Gammaproteobacteria > Lysobacterales > Rhodanobacteraceae > Frateuria > Frateuria sp. GZRR35. Next base: position 18,170 of record NZ_JBHZGL010000006.1, on the reverse strand, counting down.
GCGCATGCCGCGTCCAACGCGCAGGATCCGAGCCCCGGCTGGTGGGAAGAGATGCTCGGCCCAGGCAAGGCCATCGACACCGATCGCTGGTTCGTCATCTGCGTCAACTCGCTGGGCAGCGACAAGGGCTCGACCTGCCCCGCCTCGACCGACCCGGCCACCGGCGAGCCCTACCGCCTGACGTTCCCGGAACTGTCGCTGGAGGACGTCGCCAACGCCGCCTTCGAGGTTGTGCGGCACGGGCTGGGTATCGAACGCCTCGCCTGCCTCATCGGTTGCTCGATGGGCGGCATGGGCGCGCTGGCCTACATGGTGCTGCATCCGGGCAGCGTCCGCGCGCACATCAGCGTCGATACCGCGCCGCAGGCGCAGCCTTTCGCCATCGCCATCCGCTCGCTGCAGCGCGAGGCGATCCGTCTCGACCCCCAGTGGAACGGTGGCGACTACGACATCCACCTGGAGAGCGGGCACGACGGCGAGGGCGGTCGCTATCCGGAAATGGGCATGAGCATCGCGCGCAAGCTGGGCGTGATCACCTATCGCTCGGCGATGGAGTGGAATGGCCGCTTTGCCCGTATCCGGCTCGATCCTGAAAAGCGCGAGGACGAACCGTTCGGTTTCGAGTTCCAGGTGGAGTCCTATCTGCAGGGCCACGCCCAACGCTTCGTGCGCAGCTTCGACCCCAATTGCTATCTCTATCTCTCCCGCGCCAGCGACTGGTTCGACATCGGTGAGTACGGCGGCGGCGACATCATGGAAGGCCTAAAGCGCATCCATATCGAGCGCGCGCTGGTAATCGGCGTCAGCACGGATATCCTGTTCCCGCTCGAACAACAGGAACAGATCGCCACCGGCCTGTCGGCCGCCGGCGCCGAGGTGGAGTTCGTGGCGCTCGATTCGCCGCAGGGCCACGATGCGTTCCTGGTGGACATTCCCAACTACAGCCGCGCCATCGGCGGCTTCCTTGCCGGTCTGTGAATTCCTGACGAGTCCGTCTCGGCCGGCTAACAGCCGTGCGCTAAACTCGGCGTGAAGTCGTACCGCGAGAATCGCCATGCTCACTACGGAATTTCCCGGCTGTCGCGACCTGATCGAAGCAATCGATCATGCCGTCGGCATGCAAACCACCTTCGCCGTTACCGACACCCTGCGCAACGGTCTGTGCAAGCTGATGCGCAGTGGTGCGGTCAAGCTGCCCGATTGCGTGTTCGAGACCGCCGAAGGCCGCTACGCCCGGCGCGAGCTCTACCGTAGCGAGAAGCACGGCTATTGCGTTGTGGCGATGACCTGGGGACCGGGCCAGGGCACGCCGATCCATGACCACTGCGGCATGTGGTGCGTCGAGGGAGTATGGAGCGGTGCGCTGGAAGTGGTGCAGTACGAGCGCCTCGCCGACGAGGACGGACACTGCCGCTTCCAGCCAGTCGGTTCGATCCAGGCCGGTCCGGGCTCGGCCGGCAGCCTGATCCCGCCCCACGAGTACCACACCATCCGCAACCCGAGCGAAGACGCCATCGCCGTCAGCCTGCACATCTACTCGGGCAACATGACCCGCTGCGCGATCTTCCAGCCGTTGCCCGAAGAACATGGCTACGAACGCTGTGAGCGCCAACTGGGGCTCGACCCGGTGCACTGAGCCGGGCATAATTCGGTTTCTTGTGCCGGTGTGGCGGAATGGTAGACGCGGCGGACTCAAAATCCGCTTCTGGCGACAGAGTGTAGGTTCGAGTCCTATCACCGGTACCACAAGAGGTTGAGCAGCCGACAGAGCCCGCTATCAGCGGGCTTTTTGCTTTCGGCCAAACGGCGCAGGGCGAGGGGTTGTTCACGGCACTTCGGGGACCCGCAAGATAATCGATCTCGCTAGGGCGAACGACGCCTCCGTGGCCTGCATTAGCGCTCACTGTTCTCAAAAACATCACTTTCGCTGCTGATAGAGTGGCGTTGCTCAATCAATGGGCAAATCAACAAGGGGAATGGGTTATGAGCAAATTTTCGTTTCGCCGGGTTCTTTGCGCCGGCATGGTCTCCATGGGGCTTGCGGCGACCACCTTGTCGGCAGCCCCCCTGAACAACGGCCTTGGGCAAGCCTGGCCAAATGCACAGGATGTAAGCGCGAACGCGCATTGGCATGTTTACGTGTTTGCCAACAACGGTATTCGCTACGTTCAAGTCAACGATGCTTACGGCAATGTGCGCGCCGCAGTTGGTGCCGTGGGCGGGCAGTTCCTGGTCCTTCCCATGGGTCGCGATGCCCAGCGTATTTCCACGCCGCAGCAGGCGCTGCCTGCAGGAAGCACAGCGGTCCCGCTGACTTCTTATACCGAGACCGTGTACAAGGACGACAGCATGCAACTGGACGCAGTGCCCATGAGTGATGGCACCACCGTATTTTCCGTTGCGCCGATGACGACAAACGCGCTTGTGGCTCCTTGTGACAATCCCGCTGAGTGCAATGGACATTTGAATTGACGCAAAAAAAACCGCCTTTAAAGGCGGTTTTTTTTCGGGCCAAGAGCAATTCAAAGCATCTGCGGTTCTAAGACAAGCACGCTGATGCGATTGCCCTGCCCTCGCGGTCTAGCTCGAACCTTGCCCTCGAAGATCGTGGCTCTGTCCTTGATCGCCCCCAGGCCCAGTCCACTGCCCCCAAGGGCAGGCAATAGCTCATCCCAGCGGACCCTGCTAAGCCGTTCATAGTCGACATAACTGTCCACGCAGAGTACCGCCCACCGGCGACCGCCAAACGAACCGCTTCGCAGCTGCATGATGATGCGACTGACATCCCGATTCGAACAGGCGAGAGTCACTGCCTCGCACGCCAGGCGGTACAACGCGATGTGCAGGCTGTTTGACAGCTCGTTGAGCGTGGCGCCGCGGATTTCGCACCAGTAGGCGACGCCCGCCTCGTCCAGCGCCCTCGGCATCGCCCCCTCACGCAAGGCTGCCGGCAGGCCGCGTTCCCGCCATGCGAGTGGATACAGGGAGTCCGCCAGGCGATACATTTGATGTTGGGTAATCGCCGCCTGGCGGTAATAGTTGCGCTCGTCCGTTCCTGGCAACAGACAGCGCAGGCGGTCAAGCAACTGACTGTACGACGAGTGGATCAGCCCGCTCATCTGTTCCAGGGCATAGGATGTCTGCCGCAGTTGCAGCTCGCCGAGTGAAGCGTTGCGCTGCGCCACAGCAAAGGCCAGGCGGGCATCGACCAACCCGCGCTCCTCTTTTTCGTGCAAGGCCGCTATCCGCCCGCCAAGCATCATCATCGTAGTGATGGTAAAGGCGATGAAGACCTGCGCGTGCAGCGTGTCACTGTCCTCGACTGCCGGCATCGAGATCACCACAGCGATGCTCGCCACAGTCCCTCCCATGGCCGCTCCGCGCCATCCGTGCCGCAGTGCCAGCCATGCCACTGGCAGAAACATCGCGACCCGGGCCTCCTGACCTACCTCGCCCGCGGCACTCGATGCCATCCAAACCAGGAGCGCCAGGGAGGGAACCAGCAAGCAGATGGTTTCCATGGCCAGACGACTTTCGGAAAAACGCGCCCATAGCCGGTGCCGTTCGGTGGTAAGCAGCGCTTCGCGCATGAGCAACACCAATGGAGCGAGGGTCAGCACGCCCATGTAGTTGCCGATGAAGTACCAACCAGCGACCACCTGTGCCTTGACGTCGAATGCGTCGACCTCAACCCCACGCATCAAGGAATACGTCGCCATGTTCACGCTCGTGCCGATGAACGCCACAGCGAAGACTGCCAGCAGCAGGACATTGATATTTGTCGTGGTAGGCGTGGGAAAAAGGCGGCGACGCTCTCGACACCAGCGCATCACCGGCATCACGAACAGCATCGGAGGCACCATGTAGGTCGCCCCCCACAACCATCCATATTCGCTTGCGCAATCCAGAGCATTGCCGGCCAACGCAGCGCTTTCGCCGACGAGGAGCGCCGGCCAGAAGCGGTAGGGAACAAAAAGCAGCGCGCTGAACCTGAGCCCGGCAAAAAGGGCCCAGTGGGAGAAAGACAGATGATGTAAGAGCCCATACGCAAGCGTGTAGGCGATAGCTACGGCGACATGGCGCACCAAGGCGTTCCTCCCTAATCCCCGCAGCATCTCCTTTCCCCTTTCTGCGTCACGCCTACCCATGACGCCTATCCCTGTAAACAAACCAAGCCCCATGTGAATTGGCCGTGATCCCCACCACGTGGCTCACGCTCAGCCTTCGCGTACGCCATGGACTAAGGCTCGCGAGAAAGTAGCGTACCGCCAATTTCGTATATCGGCACCTGAAGACGAATCTTCAACTGAGACGGACAGCACGCCTTCCCGGCATCGCTTCTCCCAACGGCTCAACACGAGTAGGACGATGCCAACTCAGCCACCATCCGGAACAGATCGTTGCGGTGGAAAGGCTTCTGCAGCGTCGGGCGATCCTGCCAGGGTTCACGCAGGCCGTGGGCGCCGTACCCGGTGGCGAAGGCAAACGGGATTTCTCGGGCCGCCAGGGCCTCTGCGACCGGATAAACCTCTTCGCCGCCGACGTTGACGTCGAGGATCGCCAGATCGACGGTTTCCGTACGGGCGGCTTCTACTGCCTGGTCGATCCGGGCCATCGGGCCGATGATGGTGTGACCGGCCTCCGAAAGCATGTCTTCCAGCAGCATGGCCACCAGCATCTCGTCTTCGACCAGCAGGATCCGCCAGGGGCCGGACGTCTTTTCCATTGGGCTACCTATTGCACCAGGGTGGTGGAGTCCGGCTCGGCCAGTTCGTACCAGCTGCCGTCGCTCTCCTGCACCCGCACCGGCGGATGCTGCAGGCCCCAGGCACGCGCCAGCTTGGCACGGACCCGGACGGCTGCGGAGATCGCCTCGGCGCGTGTGGGGTAGGTTCCCACCCGTGAAGCCTCGCCCCTCACGATCCAGGGAGCCTCACCGCTGAACGGCACGAACAAGCGTACGGTTTCCGGATTCATTGCGCCCTCCCCCCGGAAGGCTCCACCCGCCGGGAACCCGGCAGCAGTGCGCATACCGCTGGCCGGACATGCAGTCTTGCAGATGTCGCGTGGCTTGGATAGGTCGTTCCGCGCCCGTAGCGGGCCCGGGATCCGGCCTTTGCGGCATCCTCTTCAGGCGGGTGTCTACAGTTCGCGAACGACGCGGAAACCCACGCGTGCACTGCGCACCCCACCGTCCGCGCCTTGCCGATACGCCGAACGCACCTGGTCGGGCGAACTGCCCCACGAGCCGCCGCGCACGACATGCACGCTGCAGCCGGGATTGAGCCAGGCGCTGCCGTTGACCGGTGCACGTACATAGTTGTCGTGCCAGCAGTCGGCGACCCATTCGGAGACGTTGCCGTCGATGTCGTACAGGCCGAACGGGTTGGCCATGAAGCTCGCTGCCGGAGCCGGTCCCCAGTAACCGTCCCGATAGCCGGGAAAGGCATTGCTCCAGCGCCGTCCGCTGGGTGAACGGTCGCCGCTGCCGGTGAGATTCTCCACCTTGCGTGTGGGCGCCTGCCCGCCCCACCAGAAGCGGGTCTGGGTGCCGCCACGCAGGGCATATTCGAATTCCGCCTCGCTCGGCAGGCGGTAGCGTTTGCCGGTGCGCTCGCCGAGCCAGGCGGCGTAGGCCTTGGCATCACGCCAGGAAACATTGACCACCGGCAGCTCGTCCGCCGCCGGGCGACCCGCGTAGTCGTCCTGCCAGGTGGCGCTCGAGTCGTCGCGCAGGACACCGCTGCGCTCGTCATACACGCTGGCGCCCCCCTGCCGGATCGAATCGGGCTGGTAGCCGCTGGCTCGCACGAATTCGCGGAACTGGCCCACCGTCACCTCGGCGCGCGCCATCGCGAAGCCCTTGTCGAGCGTGACCCGATGCATGGGTGTCTCCGCGTCGGTGCGATCCTCCTCGCCATCGGGTGCTCCCATGCGGAAGCTGCCGGTGGGGATCACCACCATTGCCGGCGTGTGGCCGGGAAGATCGACGAAGCGGTCGCTGAACACCTGCCCGGGCTTGTAGCTGGCGTACAGGCGGGCATTGGTGAGCTGCTGCTGGAAGGCGTCGATGCCTTTCAGGCCAGGCTGCAGGGCCTGCGCCTGGCCGGCGAGGCGCTGCGCCAGGTCCAGGTTGCCGGCGTCCAGCGCCGAGCGCGCCTGGGCCAGCAGCCCGCTGGCGCGCTGGCGGCGGATGCCTTCGACGCGGTTGCGCACGTCGACCAGTTGCTGCGCACCGGGACGGATCGTTTCCGCTTCCGCCAGCGCCCGGTCCGCGGCCGCGAAATCGTTCTGCGCCACGGCCGCCAGGGCGCGGTCCAGCACGGCGCGCTGCACCTGGAAAATACCCTGCTCGGCCATGGCGTTCTGCGGATCGAGCGCCTGCACCTGGCGATAGAGATCCAGGGCGCTGGCCCCCTGTGGCTGGTCGACCTTACCCTGCTGCAACAGCGAGGCGGCCTGGGCCAGCATCGGGCGAACCTTGGCGAGCGTCTTCAGACCCTGCTCCAGCTGAGCGACATCGCCCGCCGTGTTCGGCAGCCCGCGCAGGCCGTCCAGCAGATCCCGTGCGGAATCGGCATCGCCGACCGCAATGTCCTGACCGATCTGCGCCACCAGCTGTGCGCGTACCTGGTTGAGACCCTGTGCGGCGGCCCGACTGTCCGGCTTGTCCTTCAACGCCTGCGCATAGAGTGCCGCGGCGCTGTCCTCGTTGCCGACCAGCCGCCCACCCTGCATCGCCTTTTCGGCGCGCGCCAGCAACGCCTGCACCTCCGGCGTGTCGGCGCTGAGCTGCTCGGGCAGGTGCTGGTTGCCCTTGTTCATCCGCGACGCGATCACCGCTGCCGGGGCCAGCGTGAGCGGCGGCCCGGCATCGATTTCCGCATCCAGCGGCGTACGTGGTGCGCGTTGCCCGGCCGGGGCGGCGAACCCGGTCGAAGCCGGCCGGCGGGCCGTCATCGTGGCCGGATCCACATGGAATACGCGCGGAAAGAAGTGGTAGACCAACGCCGCCCCGAGCACGAGCACGCCCAGTGCACCACCGAGAGTGCGCTGGAGGCGGACGGTTTCGTTGCTCGGCATGGATGTCCCAAGGCTGTTATCGTGCGCCGCTCACCTTATGGCAGGGCCGATGACAGGGCAATGCGCCTGGCGCTTCCCGAGAGCCCGCCGACCGACACCGAGGAAGCTTCCGCATGTCCGTGCCCACCGCGGCCGACGCTACATGGATCGATCACCGCGACGCGCTGGACGCGTGGCTGGCCGAACTACCCGCCAATGCCGCGCTGGGCGTCGATACCGAGTTCATGCGCCGGAATACCTTCCACCCGCAACTGGCGCTGTTGCAGCTCGGGTGGAACGGCCGCTACGCGCTGGTCGATCCGCTCGCCTTCGACATCGGCAGCGCCCTGCGCCCGCGGCTCGCCGCAGGGCCCACGGTGACCGTCATGCACAGTGCTGGCGAGGATCTCGAAGCCCTCGCGCCGCTGCTGCCCGAAGGCCCCGGCACGCTGTTCGACACCCAGATTGCCGCCGCCTTCGTCGGCATGGGCCTGGGTCTGAGCTACCGCGCGCTGGTCGCCGAATTGGCCGGCGCGGAACTGGACAAGGGCGAAACCCGCTCGGACTGGCTGCAACGCCCGCTGACCGAGTCGCAGCGCCTCTACGCCACGCTCGACGTGGTCTATCTGGAGCCAGTCCATACCCACCTCGCGGCACGCCTGGCCGAGCGTGGCCGCACCGCGTGGCACGCCGAGGACTGCGAGCGACTGAAGCGCCGCGCCAACACCCATGAAGGCGACCCGCAACCGCAGCGCAGCTTTCGTGCCGCCTCCGACTGGCCCCGCGCGCAGCAGGCCTTGTTGCGCCGCATCCTGCTGTGGCGCGACCGCAGCGCGCGCACGCTGGACCGCCCGCGCTCCTGGCTGCTGGAGGATGCGCTGGCGCTCGATTTCGCGCAGAACCCGCCTTCCAGCGTGGCTGAGCTGGACCAGCGCAGCCGCGGCCAGCGTGCACTGCGCTCGCCGCAGCGCGCCGAGCTGTTCGAGCTGATCAAGCCTGCCCCGGATGCGGAGGAACAAGCCGCTACCGCCGCGATTCCCGCACCCGTGCTGGGACCGGCCAAGAAGGCGCTGGCCGCGATGAAGGACACCGTCGACCGCCTGGCCGGCGAACTTGACCTGCCCGCCGGGCTGCTGTGCCCGCGCAAGGTGCTGGAAGAATTCCTCACCACGCACGAATGGCCGGAGTTTCTCGAAGGCTGGCGCCGCGACGTGCTGCACGGCCCGCTGTCCGGGCTGCTGCCTGACTGACCGAACACGCGAGCCGGCACGGGACGACGAAGGCCCACGCAGACCCTTGGCGAACGCCGTGCGACGCTGCTAACATGCGCGGCTCGCGTGGGGTGGTAGCTCAGCTGGGAGAGCGTCGCGTTCGCAATGCGAAGGTCGGGAGTTCGATCCTCCTCCACTCCACCACAATCAAGCACTTACAGAAAGGCCGAGGGTGCGAACCCTCGGCCTTTCTGTTTGTTGTGTCCCCGATTTGTCCCATGGGATTGCTGGGCGTCGCATGGCGTTCCATCGAGAGTGCCCCGAAAATGCCTCAACTCTGGCGGGCAACCAGACTACCTGTGCAAGCTCGTCCGAGCCGAGGACCGTTCCCTCCACGCTTGCACCGTGACCGACGGCGCTTTCGAGCTTCACACCCTGATTGGCAGCGGGAGGTGCGTCCGCGGCCGGATCGCCGCCAGCGTCGGGTAGTGGGCGACCACTCGGTCATACAAATCGGGGTGCTTGCTGGCGGTGACTGTCACCACAAGAGCGTAAGGAAGCTTGATTGCTGCGGACGGGCTCACCCTAGATCCTGGCTCACGCGCCTGGTAGTGAATGTCGAACACCGGCCGGTCCAGCGAGCTGGCGCGGAAGCGCTGCCGCGCATGACGAGTCGTGTCCCACTTGAATGAATCATGGCGCAAAGCCTGCTCCGTTTTCCTACCGACTCCCTCGAAGAACGGCTTGGATTCCGGGAAGTCGGGGTCAGTCCTGTAGTTCGGGGGCGAGGGCTTCGGAAAACGTTGCTGATGCGGACGGAAAGTGATTCCCAGTCCGGCACGGGTGTAATCACCTGGAGTGTGGGGATCGGTCTGGCAGAGATAGCAGAAGGTGGCAGCGATCTCGACTAGTCCCTCCAGTTCCCCAGGCGGTAGCGGCACCTCTGTGCGAATCACCTTGGAGGGATCAAGATGGCCTTGGTAGAGGACACGCACACTTCCGTCCGGGCACACCGTAATTGCGGACAGATCGCTCGGTACTAGTCCCCAGCCCACTTCTGCGCGCGGATGCTCGCCCGGATTTTCAGCGCTATGGATAAGCAAGGCGCGAATACCTACCGTTGAGATACCTCCCCCGAAGTGCGCACGAACACCGCTAGCGATGCGCATGACGGCCGGCGTTGAGAAACTGGTACCGGACGCCTCGGCGATCGTCGGTCCAGGGAATATGAATTTGAACTGGTCACCATCTACGCCACCGAACTGCAGCAAGTCAGGTTTGACAAGGCCGGGGGCACGCCCCGGACCGACGCAGCTATAAGGCGCCCGTGCCCATCCCGCCCCCTCAGAACTAGACGCACCAATTGCCAGGGCGTTCACACAATCGCTAGGCACCTGCACCCGGTTCAATGGCGAAGGCGATTCGCCCGCGTTGCCGACGGCGATCGTCCCAAGCATTTGTCCTTGTTGGAAGTGGTCATCCAACATGGTGGTCCAGGCTGTGACCTTGTCATCGCCCACGATCTCGACCGGGCCGATGCTCAGAGTGGCAAATTCGTAGTTCGACTGGCTAAGAATTTGGTCGATATACAACATGACCGGATACAACTTTGTGTCGGTAGTTTGGTCACCGAGAACTCGAAAATGATCCACACCAGAGTATGGACGCGGCTGCAGCCCATTTCCCACGCTGCCGAAAAGGAGCGCGGAAGTCACCGCGAGCCCGTGCTCGACACACTCGATGATGGGAGCACCGATGCCATCTTTCGCGCTGGGTTCAATTCGGTTCGCCCAGAGCCCGAAAGGGTGATTGTCGGGTAACCCTCCGTCGAAGATTGCCACGCGGAACGACGAATCGATCGCCTCCTCGCTGGGCAGGGCGATGTGTGGCGAGGCCTCCAGGGCGCGCAACATTTGAGGGCGCTTGAGCGGACGCAACTTTGGCATGGGCCGGATGGCGCGCACGAAAGCAAAGTTCGCGAGACGTGCCGCCGCGGCCGCGCTAGCCATTGCTGGCATAAACCATAAGCCGCGGGACTGATAGTCGCGCGCCTGATCGAGCTCAACACCGCTCTCCGAAGCGAAGTCAAGGAAGGCTTCTTCCCAGTCCACGTCGAGCTCGGCGTCGTGATGCATCACCACTTCCACAAGCTCGGGTGCGCTACTGATCGAGCCCATCAACCGGTCCTTCGCTTGCATGGCCGACAGCGATTCGATCTTCAGCAAGTCAACTACAAGTGAATCCTCTATGTCTCCGGCGCTAACGACATCGAGAAGGCGTTGGAACTGGCTGCGGCGCCCAGCAAGAAAAAGGACGGTTGAGGGGATACCACGCTCTTTGTCACTACCGCGACCATCTCGTGGCTTCACCATTACTGGTTTGCTGCCGACCAGTCGAAGATCCATCTTGCCAACGAGCTCGGAGGGGAACGCAGAACGGGAGTAGTACTGCGGATGGAGGGTCACAGCTGAGACCACCCGGTCGCCGGGGCACGCATCCGGGGGCAACCGACGAAACAGATCCTGCTGTGTCGCCATAAGAGGCAGGAGGTGAGCCCGCTGAATGTCCCAGACATAAGGTGGCTGCGCGTCGTTCGGGCCGCTGCGATAGCGACTCTCCCGATTTAGCGTCTCACCACGACCAAGCAGAAACTTCGGTTCGCTAGCCATGCACTACTCCTTTAGAGCGTCGAACGAAGGGTTTCGCGGGCAACGTTAGCCAGCTTGCTGGCCTCCCGCTGCGAGAGACCGGAGTTAACCAAGGAAACAGCGAGCTTCTTGCGGTCGCTAAGTTTCAGGTCAGCCGCACGGGCAGCGACCAGTTCTGCAAGCACCAGCTGCCCCTCAGTCTTACCGCCCAGCAAAGTTGCTCTACGTAGGCGATTAAGGTCACGCACATAGTCGCTCTGCGAGGTCCCGGCGCCAACCACCGCCAGGGCATCGCGCCACTCTCGTGGCACCAAGTCGGTTTTGTCCGAAACGAGCCTCCCAAGCTCCCTCAGCATTTCTGCGGTAGGCGTGGGGAACTCAACCGTGCTATCGAAACGTCGCCAGACCGCAGGATCTAGCAGGCTGGCGTGATTCGTCGCCGCAACGAGCAAGTTGTTGGAGTTCCAAAGGTCGATCTCCTGCAACAGCACAGTCACCAGCCGCTTTAGCTCGCCAACATCACTTTCATCATCACGCCGCTTCGCGACTGCATCCAGTTCGTCCAAGAAAAAGATGCAGTCCCGGCGTTTAGCGAACTCAAACGTCTGCTTTATGTTGTTTCCGGTGCGGCCTAGGAAACTGCTGATTACGCTCGCAAGATCCAGTACGAGCAGCGGCATCTTTAGCTGCAACGACAGGTGGCGTGCAGCTAGCGTCTTGCCAACGCCCGGCGGGCCGGTGAACAACACCGTGTGCGACGGCTTTAGGTTCGCCCGTGCGAGCTTAGAGGCAGAGCGGCGTTCGGCAACTAGCATGTCAAGACGCCGTATGACATCGGACGACTGCACAAGCTTGTGGGGCATGATCGGCGGATCTTCGACCCGCAGAAGCTCAAGGCGGCTATCTCCGTCGGTCGGTACCGGTGCTGGTAAAGCAGCGCTGCCGCGTCGTGGCATCGACCGAATAGCGCTGGCCGTAGTCGATTCGTCACGACCAAAAACAGCCGCCTGTAGAACGTCGGCTAGATCGTCACCCTCCGAGCGTAGCGCCCGGATCAGTCGCAGCACCTGGATCCTTAGTCTTTCCCCATCCCCCTTTGCACCCAAGCGCGCAACCTGGACCAATTCCGACCTAAATCTGTCGATTTGGGCCATCAAATCAGTAACATTTTGTTTTGTAGTTGTTTTTTTCATTGTCGATGTGGCCTATTTATCGCATACTCGCACATGGTGTCGACCGCCGCAACAGGTCACTGGGCGTACGCCGTTGCACCCGGGGACTACCCCTCCTTTGCAGTGGCACAACGTTGCCGCTCGTCTCCTGCTGTCACAGGACGCTCAAGTTCCCGGACACGCTGCCGATACGGCCTGCATGGGCGATGTGCGTATGACAACAAAGCAAGAGGGCGCCTGTGGCCAATCACGCGCCCTTGGTGCTCTATGCACGCGCTTGCTGGCTTGGCCTCTGCACCTGATCAAACGAATGTGTGGAGCGGGATCGAACCTGCAAAAGCTCTCGCGTGGCCTGTGGGCATCACGCGTCTCGCTGCTGGCCATGTTTACCGTCATTCCAACAGCCGTGTTTGTGGTACTTGGGGCCATAGCGGCGCACTATCACATTGGCCACCCGGTACAGCTTGTCCCCTTGATATGGGCAGTAGCGCCGCTAGCGCTCACGCTCTTGGGTTCCTTGGCGGGGATGTTCCTAATCGCCCTGACGCTAGATAGTCCGCAAATCATCTGGCCCCACCTGCCGCTGATCATCTGGGCGTCGACAAAGACGGGCTCGCTAGAATTGCCCCCGCCTTCTCTCCCAGACGCGCCGGACACCTTTGATCGCCCTCCTCGCCTCTCAGGCGTGCGCTGAGTAGCCAGTTTCCGGCCTCCAGGTCGCGCCGCGTCTCTCGCCGCACCAGCGTCCGCGCCTAAATCACTGCAAGCACAGCGACCTCGACCTCCGATCAGAGATCGAGACCATGTCTATTGCCCCTTCCCTGCAAGTCCCCGTTCTCGCCGTGACGCCGGCCGAGGCCTTAGTGATAGGTGGACTATCCAACCCGCGCACTGCTGCCTCCAATGCACGTACCCGGATCTATCGCGGTACGTTCCCCTACCCCTTGGTTCCGGCGCCCGGTGGCGGGGCACGCAAATATGTCGTGCTTATAAGGGACATCAAGGCAGCCCTCGGGCTGAGTGACGGAAATGCTATCGCTGGGCCCGTTGAGCCCATCGAGCCCACTGGGCAGGCCCATCGAAAGCCCGGACGCCCTCGCCTATCCAAGAAAGCAAGCCAGGGGGTGGGTTAATGGAAGCGCTCTCGAAGGCGAACCCGAAAACTCGACTTGCTAGCCGCAAGAGCCTCGCTGGCGCCGGAGGAAAAGCCACGATGAGTGGGGGCCGCTCAGTAAGCGAGAAGGATGACCAAATCGTTGAGTTTGAGTACGACGATGGTTACCCGGCCGGCTTCACCATTGTCGACAACCGAGATATCTGGCAAGGGCCAAAGCGATTCCAGATGCTCAAGTTTAGCCTCAGGACTGTCGGCGCCTGGACCGCCCTGGTGTCCTTTCCCCCAGGCTGGGTGATCAGTGTCCGACACCTCCGGAAGGTGCTTGAAGTTGGGCGCGACCAGCTTCGCACCATTCTTTCCGAGCTGGAGGAACAAGGCTGCCTTGCGCGTATACAGGTGAGGAACCCAGACGGCACTTATGGTCGCCAACGTTGGGTGCTTTGTCGCGGCGGTTCGGACTGCTCGCCGCCATCAACGCCACCGAGGCCTGAAATTCAGGCTCCGGTCGAAGCCGGTGGGTGGAAAGCCGGTGGTGTCGAACCGGCGCCTGAAATTCAGGCCCCGGTTGGTGCCGGCGCCTGGAAAGCCGGCGACGGTTTGCCCGGCGCCGGCATTTCAGGCCCCTTAGTAACTACTGAAGTAGTACCAAATACAGAAGCTAGTACTACTACATCACCCGCCTCACCCGGGCTCGTTCCCCCAAATTCGCTGCCACCGGGCGAAGCTCAGGTAGTAGTCGCAGAAGTGCAAAAGGCCATGCGCAGCGGCGATCTCCGCGGCGACCTCGCGCAACCAATCCTCGACGAGCTTGAGGGCGCAGTGCGCCGGGGGCAGCGAGGCAGGCGGATCGAAAAGCCTGTCAGCTACCTGCAGAGTCTCCTTAAGCGGGCCCAGGCTGGCCAATTCGTTCCAGACGTCGGCTTGCCCATCGAAAGAGAACGCCAGAAGCAAGCCCTTGAGATAGAGAACAGGGTGCGCCGCGCTGAGCAGAGGCGACAGGGCTTGGCCACACGAGACGACCCGGAGACGCGGAGCCGTATCGATAAGCACCTCGCCGATTTCTCCCGCAACTTCGGGATGGCGTGTGGATCTCACCAAGATCCCGCGCCTCAACGGGAGGCTTCCGCCTCGCCGTAGCACCTAGTCAGAGACTGCGCCGCGCAACCGCGTGGCTGCACGCCTGCGCCGTAAGTAAGACGGCCTAGGGCGCAACTAGATCAAGGAAAACCATGCAAACGAATCGCTTTCTTCGGCCAGCCCGCCTCGGGCTTCTCGCGTTCGTGCTCGTGTTGCTCGGCGCGATGCCAGCCACCGCACAGTGGGTCGTATTCGATCCGGCGAACTTCACCGAGTCGATCGTCAACGCGTACCACACGCTGCAATCGAATCTCGACGACGCCACTCAGATCGCAAACCAAATCAACCAGATCAGCAACCAAGTGCAGATGCTTGAAAACCAGGCGCTCAACTTGGCGGCGATGCCCGAGAGCTTGGTAAGCAGTTACCGCTCGAACATGGCAAACCTGATGGCGTCAATCCAGCGCATCAAAGGGCTGGAAAGCAACCTCAGCAACATGCGCGACCGCTACCGCAACATGTATCCCTCGACGTATGCGAGCAACCAGGCTTGGCAGAACCTCGATGCCTACGTGAAGCAGTGGCACCAGGCCGATCAGGCAAACATGGAAGATGCTTTAGCCACCGGCGCCAGCGTCCTCAACAAGCTGCCGGCGACGCAGGCCGACATCGCCCGCCTAGGAGCTGACTCGGCCGCAGCCAAAGGCGCTTTGGCGGCTATCCAAGCTGGCAACCAGCTCTCGATGAATGTTGCTGGCCAGCTTCAAAGCCTCAACGCGCAAACGGCGACGTACCAGCAAGCCATGCTGCAGCACATGAGTGCGGACGCTTCCGCCGACGCCGCCGCGGAGGCGGCCAACCGAGCTGCGCTCAAGGGCTTCTCGGATGGCGGCAAGCCCGCTTGGGAAGGAAAGCCACAGTCCAGCCCCGACAGCTATGCGCCGTGGGCGCATTGAGGGGACTGCGATGACCATTAAGAAGAAGCCAGTTCGCCAGCAGCGGGCAACGGGCGCTGGCGAGCGTTTGTACGTGAACCTGCCCAAATCCTTAGCCAGAGCGGTCAAACAGGAGGCCGCGGCAAGACGCATCTCTCAGACGTCGATCATCGAGAAGGCATTGGCCGAACGATATGACCCGGCTAGCGGCGACATGCGCGACGAGCTGCTGAAGGGCGAGCTTCGCGCCATGCGACGTGAGCAGGCTCGCGTCACGTTCCACCAGCGGGCTACTGCTGAAGTGCTCGCAGTAGCTGTCAAAAACATCGTGGCCATGCTGCCGCCACCAACCGCAGAGGGGCAAAAGCGGGCTGCCAGCTTCTACAGCTTCCTGGCCAGCGAAGCCGGAAAAGCCCTGTCGGACGACCGAACCCTCGTTGACCGCCTCGCAGAGAAGATCCTCACCTTCAATGAAGGTGACTTCGCCCATGTCGGCGGTCCCGGTGCGCCGGCCGTAGACCCGGCTGACCACGATGCCCTCACCTTCGACGACAAGGACGCCTGATGACTATCGAGTCCATATCCATCCGCCTGACCGCAATCGCTCTCATCGTGGCTGCCTTGGCCGCATGCAGTGGCCCGTCCAAAGAACTGCCCCTCGGAGCCGGCGCTGCAGAGAAACAGGCCGTCGCGGCGAACCGAGACGCACTGAAAGGCTTTTCCAACGGCAAGGCGCCGGCGTGGGAGATCCACAAGTCAAGCGCGAAGCCCAGGAACTACACCCTATGGGAAGAGAGCAAGGCGACGGAGGACAAGCACCATGAATGAGGGACTGCTTACCCACATCCTCAACACGTTCGTGCACGCGATAGGCGGCGGATTCGGGCGCCTTGGACCGTCTGCCAACCACCTGCTCTACACGATCATGGGCATCGACCTGGTCTTTTTCGGGTTGTTCGCGATCGCCGCCGAAGGCGGGCAGATCGTGGTCAAGAGCATGCGCAAGCTGCTCGGCTACGGCCTCTTCGTGCTGCTTGTGACTCAGTGGCCCAAGCTCGTTGCCGTGATCGTTCAGGGCTTTGTGTGGGCCGGACAGACTGCCGGAGGCAACGCGCCAGGCCCATCGGTGCAAGACCCTTCCGCCATCGTCGACTTCGGATTCAACGTCGCTCAGCCCATGCTCGATAAGGTCAGCACTTTGGCGCATGGCTTCACGGGCACGATGGAAAACCTGCCGACGATCGGGCTCTACGAGCTTTGCATCGTCGGCACGATCGCCGCCTTTTTGATGATCGCGATCCAGTGCTTCATCGCCTACCTTGAGTTCATGATCGTGGCGGTCCTCTCGATGGTGTTGTTGCCTTTCGGACCTTGGAAGCACACCAAGTTCTTGAGCGAAAAATCGCTCGGGGCGGTCATTTCTCACGGCATCAAACTGATGACGCTGACGTTCATTGTGGCGATTGCCGGCACGGTACTGCCTTCCGTAGTGCCCGCTACGGGCGTCAGCGTCCATGACGCCATCGTGGCCATGGGAGCCACTCTCGCGATCGCGCTGCTTTGTATGCAGGCGCCCAACCTTGCCGCCGGCCTTATGTCTGGCTCGCCGTCTCTCGGTGCAGGCGCGATGCTGGGTACGGCAACGGGTGCAGCCATGGGCGGTGCCGCGGCGATGGGTGCGGGACGCATGCTAGCCACCGCTGGCGGTGGCTTGGGCAAGAGTGGTGCTTCCGTGGTCGCCCAAGCCGCCGGCGCTGTTGCTCAGGGTGGGATAGGCGGTATCGCCACTAAGGCTGCTGGCGCGGGGCTGATCTTCAAAGCAGCAACAGGTGCTGCCGGGGCCGGACAAGCGGCACTGTCCGGCTTAGCTCGAAAGGCAACCGCACCTGCGCAGAACTTGGGCGAGTTCCTCAAGAGCAATTTCCAACAAGGGCAGCTCCGCGAGCACGCTCGGCAGTCCACCAAGGGAAGCTCCAAGGGTGCCAGCGCCACCGCCACAGGAGGCGCGACGCATGCGCCGCCACTAACGGCCGCCGATAGTACCCAAGGTGCCCTTGCGGGCGGTGCGGCTGGCACCCCACCTGCACCGGCTGCGGCGGCATTCCCCTCGGTCGGTGGTGGCTTGAGTAGGCAACCATCGCCTACCAGCAGGGATCGCCCCAGCATGGGAGCTACATCCAGGGCCATACCCTCGTCTGCTACGGGCAGTCCAGCCGCAAACCAGGCTCGCCCCGCAGCAGAGGCAAGCAGCTCGAAGGGCCCAGCATCGGCAGCTCACCCGCCTGCAAGCAGCGCAGGTCAGAGTCAGAAAGCTGCGCCAAACGCGAAGGGGGGGCAGAAGATAGGTAGGCCGGCCGATCTCATAAAGAAACCAGCGGAATCCTTTGGCTCCGCTGGCATAGCTGCCGGCCAGCAGGGACGCCAGACAGCCAGTCAGTTGGCACAGCGCGCCCTCGACCAAGTCCGGCCAGGTGATGGGGGCGGCGGTAGCGTACAGGTCAACCTACCCTCACCTGATGAGTGACGCCGCAAAAGGTAAGGGCCGGGATTTCTCCCGGCCCTTACGCGGTAGCTCAACGCGACCTCACTCGGTTGTAAGAGTGCCAATTCCAAGGCTACGGGTCAATTTTGCTCATGAGCAAAACGCTGATTGGCCTATGTGCTTATGAGCAACAATGCCCGAAGGGTCCGGCCGGAAATTTTGCTCATGAGCAAAATGCCCCTCGCCGGAGGGACTAACCCAAAAACCCCGTAACCCGGCCGGACAAGCAACCCATCGGGTGGATGTTGCTCATGAGCAACATTGCCCTTGGGGGCTCCGCGACGTCCCCCCAGTTTTGAGTAGCACCTCGGTTTGGAGTCCAATCCCCCATCTGAAGGAGATTGGACGTGAAGAAACGCTTTTCCGAAGAACAGATCATCGGCTTCCTGCGTGAGGCGGAGGCTGG